>CAYGQN010000131.1:1194-10320 GCA_964351795.1 uncultured Gammaproteobacteria bacterium | reverse complement strand
CATTCGTAAGGCGAAGCTCGACATCGCCTGTTCGTTTGGCCGGCAGCTCCCAGAGCGCCTTGCCGCTGCCAAGCAACTCGAGCGGCAGCGTTACCTCGTCGAGGACGGGCCAGTCGCCCAGGCCGGGGCTGAGCTTGCCAGGGTCCAGTTGTGCGGCTGCCAGGCGCAGCTTCGCTCGCACCGGGGACTCCCGTTGATGCAGCAGGTCGGGCAGGTTGATCACATTGCCGCTGACCGAAAACCGCGTCGTGCCGTAGCGCAGCTGCAGGCGTTCGATGCCGAGATCCTCGTCCTCCAGGTCCGCGATGATGTTCACGTCTTCGAAGGCCTGCGGGAACTGCGGGCTGCGGAACCGCAGGTCGCTCACGCGTAACCGGGTCTCGTAGGACTCGCGCAGCCGCTCCAGGGCACGCTGCGGCTGGCCGAGATCGATCACGTCGCGAAAGCGCGTCTGCAGGCGGACCTCGCCGCCAAGGTCGAACAGGTGATCCAGGCCCAGGAAGCGCGCCAGGAACTCCAGGTCCAGTTGTGCGTCCATGCGCAGGTCCACCTCCGGCGCCTGGAAGTTCCGCACGTCAAGGTCGCCGCGGAAGTAGCCGGCGGCGGGGTCGGCGCTCAGCCCGGTGAGCGAGAACTCTGAACCCGCGGCCGAGCGCTCGGGGCCATTGCTGAAGTGCGCGCGGAAGTCGAGGTTGCGGATCCCGTCGGCCACGTCCCGGTGCAGCAGGATGCCGTCTTCACAACCGAAATCGATTTCCAACGCGGGCACATGACCATTGATGGATGGTCCCTTGGCGGTGGCCGTGAAGTACACGCGGCCCTGGTTCTCGTAGACCTCCAGCAGCGGGGCCATCTCCGGTGGTGCGAAAGCCAGGAACAGATCGAAGTTCGGTTTGTCGCCCTCGACGGTGAGATCCAGCGCAAGGTCGTCTGCCAGGTCGACGCTGCCCTGCACCCGGAACCGCGCATCCTCCAGTTGCACCTGCGAGGGGTCGATGCGCAGCAGGCCCGCGCGGGGGGCGAAGCTCATGGCCGTGCGTACAGACACGGCGTGATCGTGGAAAAAGGTGGGTAGTCCGCTCTCCAGTACGGTCAGCACCAGGTTCGCGTCAAGCGTAAGCCGGTAGGGCCGATCACTGCCGAGCAGTGCCAGGCTGCCTTCACTGATACGGGCCTGCGCGGAGTAAGCGCTGGTCTCGCTGTGCTTGTGCAGCCGGATATCACTGAAGGCCACGGCGCTGAGGTCGAGCGCCGGCAGTGACACGGCCTGCGGCTCCACATCGGCGGTGGCGCTGGCAGCGGCGGGCGCATCACGCCGCAGCGCGTTGGCCAGGTTCAGCGTACCGTCGGCATGCTCGAGCAGATCCAGCCGGGCACCGACCACGCGGGCGCTGCGAATCTCCGCCACGCCCGCCAGCAGGCGGCGCAGGTCAAGGCCCAGGTAGATGTCGTCGATGTGCAGCACGGTGGCCGCGCCGTGGGCCGGATCCTCCAGGATCTGCAGCCCGCGAACATCCACGGAGACATGCGGAAAGTCCGCGAACGGGGCGATGGCGCTGCTCTCGATGCGGATGGAGCCGGCGATATCGGCGTTGATCGTCTGCAGCAGGTGTGCCACCAGGGCATCCTGCATCCGCATGGCCACCATGATGGCAACCAGCGAGAGTGCCAGCGGCGCGAGGACCAGCGCGGCCAGCACGCGCAGGGCCTTTTTCCGGCGTGGCAGCTTGGCCATTTCTTTCGTCACGGCTGTCTCCGGGGCATGGGCACCAGCGTGTCATCGGCGGATCACGGCGGAGCGGGCCTGCGTCTGCATCGCCATGGCCTGCGGCTTCGCCGAGTATATGGGGCTGACCGGGATAAAACGTGAAACGGGTTCCAGTGGTGAGTGCCAGCAGTGCTTCGCGTTCCCGTGGCTTTTTCCCGGGCGTTGATGGAGCATTGCCCCGCTCGCAAACTGAGCCCGGGCATGCCGGCGGTCCGGCGTGGGACACTGGTGGCGCAGGGCGCCCGTCGGGCCGCACCAGCCACGCTGCACAGCGGCGGCCGGCGGGGGCGGCCCAGGTACACCCCGACGCCCGTCGGCTGTGCGCGGCCCGGATTCCTGCGGCCGCGCGTTTGCCGCGGCGGCACCACAGGGGAGCGTCGATGAACAGCAAGGCCATGCACCTGGACCGTCGTACCCCATGGGCCGCCTGCCACGGCACGGCTGCGCAGCGGCGGGCACTGCTGCCGACCGGGTGCGGCCCGCTGCGGAACTGCGCGTCTGCCCTTGCCGGCGCTGCACTCGCCCCGGGGAGCAAGCGTCATGGGTAGCACCTTTGCCGCCAACATCACCTCGCCGCCGCTGCTGTTCTTCTTTCTCGGCGCCTTCGCAACCTTCGCTCGCTCGGACCTGGACATCCCCAACCCGGTGGCGCGTGCGGTATCGGTGTACCTGTTGCTGGCGATTGGTTTCAAGGGCGGGGTGTCGCTGTCCACGAGTGCGCTGTCGGCGGAGGTGTTCATCGCACTTGCAGCGGCGCTGCTGCTGGCCGCGGTGGTGCCCGTGTACGTTTTCCTGGCCGTGTCGCGCCTGTTCTCGCGGGCCGATGCGGCGGCGGTGGCGGCAACCTATGGGTCCATCAGCGCCGTGACCTTCGTCACCGCCACACATTATCTGGACAGCCTGCAGGTGCCATGGGGCGGACACTTCGTTGCGGCGATGGCGCTGATGGAAGCGCCGGCGATCGTGGTCGGGCTGCTGCTTTACCGGCTCGCCGGCGGCACGGCGCCGACCGGCGCCGACGGGCACGAGGACACGGGCCTGCTCACGCTGCTGCGCGAGGCCTTCCTCAACGGCTCGGTGGTGCTCATTCTCGGCAGCCTGCTGATTGGATGGGTCAGCGGGCAGCGGGGCATGGACCAGCTGGAGGCCTTCGTCAAAGCGCCATTCGTCGGCATGCTGTGCCTGTTCCTGCTCGACATGGGCCTGGTGGCGGCGCGGCGGCTGCGGGATATCGCCGACCCCCGGGCCGGTGCGGCCGGCGTTTCGCCCCTGACCATGGGCACACTGGCGCTCGGCTTTGCGCTGCTGAACGGCAGCGTCGCCGTCACGCTCGCCCTGCTGACCGGGATGCCGGAGGGAGATGCGCTGCTGCTGGCCGTGCTCGGCGCGAGCGCGTCCTACATCGCGGTGCCGGCGGCCATGCGACTGGCGCTGCCCGAGGCGAATCCGGGGGTCTACCTCACCATGGCCCTGGCCATCACCTTTCCATTCAACATTCTCGTCGGCATACCGCTTTTCCACCACGTGGTGCGCTCGTTCAGCGGCTAGGCCGGCAGCGGAGATAAGGACATGCACGCCTGCAAGAGAATTGAAGTGGTCCTGGAACGCTCGCAGACCGAGCGCCTGACGCGCGCCCTGCACGAGGCCGGGGCCCGTGGCTACACGTTCATCATGCATGCGGGCGGTAGCGGGGATCGCGGCTACCGGCGTGCCGACGACGTGACCGACACGGACGAGAACTGCGTGTTCATCATCGCCGCCGAGGATGAGGCGCAGGCGGCGCTTATCGTGGAGAAGGTCCGACCCATCCTCGAGCGCTATGGCGGGATCTGCCTCGTCTCCGATGCGCAGTGGGTGACGCACCCGGGACGCTAGCGGACCCGGCGCGCAAGCTTCTGCGCACCCGGGCAAGGCGCATCCGAGACCCTCTGCCGTTACGGCCGGTTCCCCGCTGGCTGCGGCGAAGCCCGGCGCAGCAGGCCGGGCGGTGGCGTCCTCTCCCACCCTTCGCGCCCGCGCCCGGCTGCGGTGGCGCCACTTCCGGCCTGTGGACGCCGGCCAGCCCACACCGCCGGATCGTGCTGCCCCGTGCATCGCTACCCGCCGCCGGAACCGGGGACCTCTCCTGCACTTTCCAGTACCGCCGCGCGGTGCGGATGCGCTAGCCGTGCGGCCCGGCTGTGACCCGGGTCACGTTTGCCGTGGAATATTGCCTCCCGGCTCGCCGTCTCCTTGAGTGTGCACGCGGTGCAGGGCTCCAGCGCGGTCCCGGCCCGGAAGCGCTTCGGACCGAGCGTCGGTCCGCGGGTGGTCTCCGATGCGCGGTGCAATCACCCGGGCAGTACCCGTGCCGGTGTTGAACCGATCAGGGTCGCGCGACAGGGACGCTGCCCATATGACGCGAACTCTGGGACCGAAGGGACACGACGATGGAGACGATGATGGAACACTTCCGATTGATCAGACGCGAAATCGATATCGAACCGGTGCGCCGCGAGCTCGCCGACCGGCAGGCAGCCTGGCTGGCGCAGACGGGGCGACAGGCACGCGCCGCCGCGCAGGCGCATACCCGGTCCATCCCGCTGCGCGGCCTGCGCCGCTCGCGCATCCTCGGCCGGCGTCGCCGGGATGTACTGGAGAGTCGCTACACCGGTATGGCGGCCGAGTTTCCACGCACGCGGGCGCTGCTGGATTCCCTTGCCAGTGAGGTGGGTGGCCCGCTCGGACGCGCCAAGCTGGCCCTGCTGCCGCCGGGCCGCACGGTGCTGCCTCACGTGGACCGTGGCCAGTACTACCTGGCACATCATCGCTATCACCTGGTGGTCACCAGTCCGCACGGCAGCCCGCTGTCGGCGGGCGGCGAGACGGCGCTGCTCGCCGAGGGTGAGCTCTGGTGGTTCGACAACAAGGCGCTTCACCACGCGGCCAATCCCTCGCCGGACCAGCGTGTTCACCTGATTTTTGACGTGGCACGGCCGGACCCGCCCGCGCGGTTCGGTCATGACCCGGGGCAGGGCGGCCCGGCTGAGCTGTATCGGGCTGCCGCGGCGCGCGGTGCCGGGGAGGCGACCCGCGAAGTTGCTGAAGCCGTGAAGCTGTATGCCGCTGCCTGCGCCGAGCCGGCGCAATGGGGCGAGGTGCTGGCGACGCATGGCAGACAGGAGGCAGCCGAGACCGCGCCCCTGGCCGTGCTGTGCGAGTTGTACTGGCCGGGAATGCGCAAACGGGACCGGCGCCGACTGGAGTCCGCGGTGGCGTGGTCGCTGGCGCAACTGGACCTTGGCCGGACCACGCTCGAGACCGTGGAAAGTGCCATCGTTGCCGCGGGCGGTCTGGACGAGGTGGACGCTGCCTGGCGGCGCTCGCCGCAGGCGATGTTGTACGAGGAGGGGTAGGCGGTCCGGGCCGGTTCCCGGTTTCCGGTCCGCAAGGTCACGGTACCGGGGGGCGAACGCGTCGGTGCCGCCGGCCCTGTCAGTCGGCCTGCGCAAGGTGGCTTGACCGGCGGTGGACGCGGAGCTCCAGCAGCAGCTTCAGCAGAACGAGCGCTGCGAGCACCGGCGTCAGCGTCGCGGCGCGAAGCAGCGCGAGGACGGTGGCGCCTGCAAGCAGGGCCAGGTGCATGACCGCGACATGGCCGAGCGCAGCTCGCATGACCGCGACCGGCGTTGTCCGGACCCGGTCGGCGGACCGATCCGGCCCGGTCAGCAACTCGACTAAGTGGCTGAGCAGCAGGGCCGGGAAGGCCGTCAGCAGCAGGTCGGGCCGGTCCTCGATGATCCACTGCAGACCGGCCAGGTAAATCCCCTGCAGAGCCGTGAACAAGGGCGCATCCGCGACCGCTGCCGGGTCGAGCGCCTGTGGCACTGGCAGGCCCACGGCCCGGGCCAGCACCGCGATGATCTCCAGCTGAACCGCCGCCAGCGCGGCGAATACCAGTGTCAGCAGCAGCACCGTGCCGAGCGCGGCCAGTCCCCCGACCCGAAGCATCCGCACCACGGCCACCAGGGCGAACAGGAGGTTCTCCAGCCAGTACAGCAGCAGCACCGAAAGCAGATCCCAGCCGAACCACAGCACGCCCGCAAGCGGCAGGAGATTCGCCAGCAGCATCACGGCCAGTGACAGGCGTTCCGCGCCCCTCGGGCTTGCGGCGCGCTGTGCCTGGTTCGCGGCAGCCATGGCTCAGCCCGGGTTCACGAGCACGATGGCCAGCAGTGTCGACAGCGCGGCCAGCATTGCCGCCAGTGCAAGGGCCAGCAGGCAGTGCAGTCCGTGCCGGACGCGGGGGCTGCGGTCCCGCCACAGTCCGACCAGCGAATACAACAGGCTCGTCACGGCCAGCAGTGCGGCCACGGGGCCGACGAGGGCGGAGACGATCAACAGCCATTCCAGGTAACCGGTCCGGAGGTTGGCGCCGCGGCTCAACGGCAGGCCGAACACGGCCACGGCAAGCAGGGGCAGGGACACCAGTGCCATGGCCAGCAGCAGGGACGCGGTGAGGTGACGATGCAGGCGCTGTGGACCCGCGCCCTGCGCAGACGGGAAGGCGTGGTGGCCGAGCAGCCAGGCCGCCGCGAGCAGGGCAAGCCCCACGAGCAGTCCGATCGCCACTGCCGGCGGCACGGGGCCGATCGCGAGTGCGCTCATCACCATCGGCGTGCCGGCACACAGCAGCGCCGTTGTGGTCAATGCGCCGGCCCAGGCGCGGCGGGGTGGATGCCGGAACAGTTGCCAGAGGCCGTAGGGCACGGTCAGGGTGGCAATGCCAGCGTTGATGAACCACAGCCCGACGGTGCCAAGGTCCATCGGCGCCAGCAGTAAGCGCAGCAGCATCGGCAGCATGATGATCCACTGTATGACAGTGATTATCTGCAGCAGCTTCATTGCCTGGCGGCCGTGCGGCGGATCCCGCGCGGAGTGTACCTGCCCCGGCCGCCTTTGCGGAGCAGAGCATCAAACGGGTTCCCCATCGCAGCGCGACATCCGTATGACGATCCGGGCTGCCAGGAAAGCGCGCACGAGGCCACGCGACCCCGACGCCACGCACCGGGGCCAGGTCCCCTGAACTGTGACCCTCAACGCTGATGCGCCCGCGGGATCTGTGTTTCGATAATGGCGCAGGGCAGTCCGGCAGGCCCGGGAAGGATCCATCGCGGGTTGCAGGCAGACAGCAGCGATGCCGGACAGACGCCCGACGCACAGTTCAGCCGCGGCGTTGCACGTCAGCTTCAATGTTCACGCCCGGGTGTTTCCCAGGCCGCGTCGAAAGGCTCGGCCAGCTGATGCCGGATCGACGGGGAACGTCGGAGTTCCCCCGACTTGCCCATCAATCCGGCACAGGTATCCGGGCTGGGTCCGGCGCTGCACGGGCAGCCGGTACGCCCCAATAAGGATCGTCAGAACACGACAAGGAGTCAGTGAGCATGAATGTGTGCCGACCTGTTTCTGCTTGCCGCATGGCCGCTCCGGCGTGGGTCTCAGGGCAGCCCGCCCGCGCAGCCTCGGTCCGCAGGGCCGCCAGTACAGCCCTGCTGGCCATGGTCCTTGCGGTGCCACCCGTCGCAGCAGCGCCCTGGGCGCTGGAGGAGACCTTCGACGGGGATCCCCCCGCGCCCTCGCAGGCGCTGCTGCCGCGCAATTTCGATTACGTGGTTACCCATCGGACCCATCCGAAGGACCAGTTCACCAAGGCCTACAGGCCCTTCATGGCCGACCACGATGAAGCCTGCAATGGTCCGAACCCCGCCGTGCTGCCGCTGGCCCGGCACGAGGTCCGCACCGTCCAGACCTCGAACGGTGAATTTCCCGATGAGAGCTTCTTCATCTGCAAGAATCACATGATGTCGTCCATGGGCGAGGTCGACTGGTATTCACTGGCCTCGTTCTGGCCACGGCAGGAGTTCGATTTCAGCGGCGGCGGCACGCTTGAATTCGACGTCAACATCAGCCTCGGGCACACCGTCCGGCACTGGTGGGAGGTGATGATCGTGCCGCGGGAGCAACTCAAGGTCGCGGCCGGTCCGGTGGACTCGGCGATCGATGAAACCTATCCGCCGGAGCGCATCGTGTTCAACTTCCGCGATCTCGTGCGCCACGTGAAGGTGGGCAGCGGACAGCTCGCCCCCGATGGCTGGCTGGTCAATGATCGGCACTTCGGTCCCTATGACTGGGCGCGCTGGAACAACCTGCATCCGGACGATCCGGCGCTGACTGATCGCCGCATCCGGCGCAGGATGCGGATCCGGCTGGAACCGGAGCGGATTGTCTGGGGCATCCAGACCGCGGACGGCAGCTTCGACGAACGCGTCGTCGAGATCCCGGACGGCCTTCCCATCAGCCGGGGCCTGGTGGTGTTCAAGACGCACTCCTACACGCCGGAGAAGGACGGCAATTTCGATACCTACACCTTCCATTGGGACAACATCCGCTTCGACGGGCCGATCACCGGAAGGTACGTGGCCCATGTGGCTGATGATGTCGTGTACCTGCAGGCCAACGGCAACCGGACGATCGGCGACACCAGAACGGTGACGGTGACGCTGCCGGAGGTGGGCGACAACCCGGTATTGTTCGGGCAGCTCAACCAACCGCTGCGTGGGCAGGTGCTGTTGAGCATCAACGGTCGCCCGGACATCGAGGTGGCACCCTACGAGTACGATTGGAACGATTGCCTGAGCGGGGACTGGAAGAGCTTTCGCCTGCCGCTTGATCCGGCCTGGCTGCAGAGTGGTCAGAATACGCTGCGATGGACGGTGGGCCCGCGGCCCGCCTGTGCCGAGGGTTCCACTGCATGGAACGGCTTCTCGGCCAAGTTCCTGCAGGTCCAGATGGATGCGCCGCCGGACTCGGGGCAGCCACCCGGTGGACCGTCGCCGGAGCCGCCCGTCGACGGTGATGAGGATGGTCTGCCAGATGCCTGGGAATTGCGCTTCGGATTCGACCCGCAGGACCCCTCGGATGCCGTGCTTGATGCCGACAGGGATGGCAGGTCGAATCTGCAGGAATTCCTGGACGGCACGAATCCGCGGGACGAGCCTGGACAGGAGCGGCGGAAAGTACCCAACCCGGGCTGGATGCTGGTTCTGCTATTCGGTGCGCTGGGCGCCTTCGGGGCGATGCGAAGCGCTCGCGGGCCGGGCAGCCCTTCATGACATGCGGGCATGCTGTTCAACAGGACCAATGGACCATCGCGCAACTGCGCCCGCGCGGCGCCGGGCGTGTTTGCCGCAGTCAGCCCTGCCCGCGGGCAGGGGGTGTGGCGCGGGCGGGCCTTCCACGGTGCGGGCGAAGCGGGTAGTGCATCAAGGCTGCGCCGCCGCCGACGTCATGACCAGGCTGCGACGGCACGGATCGTGCCG
>CAYGQN010000131.1:0-1184 GCA_964351795.1 uncultured Gammaproteobacteria bacterium | reverse complement strand
GCGGCGGCGGAGTCCGGGGCGTCGGGCGTGGCCGCGTGGGAAGGCGGCAGCGCGCTCAGAAGCTGCGCGTCACCGCGAACAGCATGAAACCCTGGATTTCCTGCTCGACAACCGGGCTGTCGGCGCGGTTGCCCACGATGTGCCCGATGCTGGCCACGGTGGTCCATGACCATTTCCCGGAGATTGGCAAGCGCACGATGCCGCCGAGGCTGATCTGCTCCGCGCCGCTGCCGGCGTCCCAGGCGGGCAGGCCCGAGGCCAGGGACTCCGCGGCCGACACGCCGTACTGGGCGTTCGCGTAATCGCCGTCGACAATGCGCAGCGTCGGGCCGAAGGCCCAGAAACCGCGGCTGCCCAGTCGGCCCCGGCGCTGCAGCGAGAGATCGATCCAGGCGCCCTCGTGGCCCGTACCAAGGTCTGCGGCAACGGTTGCACGGGCCGACCAGTCGCCCCGGTCCAGCTCGAACGACAGGCGCGCTTCGGTGGCGATATTGACCGCGGCGAGGCCCGGGATGTCGTTGCTGTCGCGCGTGGCGAAGCCGGGCGCGATGGCGAGCGAGACCGCTGCGCGCTGCCGCGGATCCGCGCTGCTTCGGTACAGGTAGCCGCCGAGGCCCTGCGGCACGTTGGCGAAAAAGCGCACGCCGCGTTCGTCCCGGTAACGCACATCGAAGAAGGGGATTGGGCGGAACTGGTAACTCTTGCCGCCCTGGAACTCCGGGTTGACGATGGCGCCGATACCAAGCTCGGTGCTCCAGCCTGTGGGCGCGCCCGGTTGCGCGATGGCGAGCGCCGGGGCGAGTGCCAACAGCAGCAAGGCGGTGCGCATGCGCTTGTGTGGCCGATACATGGTGTTCTCCGGAGGCGTGGTGGATGGCAGAGATGACGCGGACGTGGCTGGATCCGCAGGACGATGAAACTCATGGTAGACGAATCGGCGCGAAAAGGGCGTGAAACTGCCACGGTAACGGCAGACTACGACTTCGTCTGCGCGCACCTGTCCTGCGAGGCCGGTGATATCGGCCCGCTGCTGAACCGGCAGTTCCAGTCGGTAACCTATTCGCGCGATGCGGCCCTGCTGCTGAACCGCGCTGCGCGGGTCGAATCGCTCTGCAACGAGGCGGGCGTTTCCCTGCAGCGCCGCCGGCGCCTCTCGGCCCCGCGGCGGGCGCTCGCCCGGCACC
>CAYGQN010000130.1:7612-10441 GCA_964351795.1 uncultured Gammaproteobacteria bacterium | reverse complement strand
CCCCGGCATCCAGCGCCGCAGCCGCGGCAGCGGCCAGCGACTGCCCCGAGCGCAGGCGCGTGCCGTCCTGCTCATCCACGGTCATCGAGACCCAGCACGGCAGGCCGGACTCGGCCGCGGCGCAGGCGGCTGCTTCCACCTCGACAATGGCCGACAGTGTCTCGCACAGGAACAGGTCTACCGTGTCGCGCTGCGCGGCGACGATCCGGCGGTAGGTTGCCAGGCATTCCTCGTAGGTGGGCACCTGGTCGGCGTGGTAGCTCGCCACCAGCGGCGGCAGGCAGCCGGCAATGGCGACGCCGGGCGTGGCGGCATCGGCCCTGGCCCGGCGTGCGGCGGCGCAGGCCGCTTCCTGCAGGGGCTCGAACAGGGCGGGATCGCCATCGCGGGCAAGCCGCTGCGGCGTGGCGGCATAGGCATTGAGGGTGATGACGGTGGCGCCCGCCTGGATGTATTCGCGGTGTACCTGCTCGACGAGATGCGCCTCGTCCAGCATCACGCGCGCCGACCACATGGCCGAGGCCGGCGCCTGGCTGCGCCGTACCAGCTCCTGGCCCATGCCGCCATCCAGAAGGACCACCGGCCGCCCGGCGCGGCTCGTATCTGTATCAGTTGCCATTCGGCCATTTCCAAGTGCGAATCCGCGATCCACTCTACGGGCCATGCCGGGGCGGACGCAAACGCACCCGCCGGGGTCCGCAGCGGTTGCGGTGCGCCTGGCGCCTAGTCGATGTGGAAACTGCGCACCGTGGCATGCACCTGATCGGCCAGCCGGCCCAGGGCCGCGCTGGCGGATTCCACGGTCGCCATCTCGCCGGCATTGGCGGCCGCGACAGCGCGAATGCTGTCGACGCTGCGGCGCACCTCGTCGGTGACGGCATGTTGCTGCTCCGCGCCGACGGCGATGCGATGGTTCATGGTATCGATGTCGCCGACCAGGCCCGCGATCCGCTCCAGGGCGTCGCCGGCCAGGTGAACCTGCTCGACCGCCTCGCTGGTCTCGTTGTGGCCACGTTCCATCACCACGGTTGTCTGCCGGGCGCGGTCCTGCAGGGTATCGATGATGCGCTGAACCTCGCTGGTGGATTCCTGGGTGCGGTTGGCAAGCGTCCTCACCTCGTCGGCAACCACCGCGAAGCCCCGACCCTGTTCCCCGGCACGGGCCGCCTCGATGGCCGCGTTCAGCGCCAGCAGGTTGGTCTGCTCGGCAATCTCCCGGATGACGTGCACCACCGTTCCGATGTTGTCGCTGTCCTCGCGCAACTGGCGTACCACCGCCGTCGCCTCGTTCACGCTTTCCTTGACGTGGTCCATGCACAGGATGGTCCGGCCGATTTCCTCGCGCCCGCGCCGGGCGGCTCCATCGGCCACGCCGGCGGCCTCCGCGCCCCGCGCTGCGGCCTGGGCGACCTCCTGGACAGCAGCCACCATCTCGTCCATGGCCGCGCCAAGCTGGCCGGTTTCGCGCTGCTGCTCGTTCACCCCTGCGACGCTGTTGCGGGTTACCGCTGCCAGCTCCTCGGCGGATGCGGCAACCCGCTCGGCTGCATCGCGAAAGCCCCGCAGCGTCTGCGCGAATACACCGGTCATGCGGTTGACGGCCTCGGTCAGGCGCGCGGACACCGGGTTGGCGCTGGCCTGCAGCGGCCGCGACAGGTCGGCACGGCCCTGCTCCATGTCGTCGACGATCCGGGCAACCGCGTGCACGGTATCCTCCACCGGCCCGACAATGGAACGGCCGAAGCGATGCCCGAGCCATGCCGCCAGCGGCAGCAGCAGGACCAGGCAGACGCCGGCCGTCAGTTGCAGTTGCCGGCGGAGCGCCATGGCAGGGCCGAATGCCTCCTCGGTCCGCACCTGGCTCACGATGGCCCAGTCCAGGCCCTCCACCTGCAGCGGAGCATACGCGCTGAGCACGGCGCGACCGCGATAATCGGAGAACTGTCCCGCACCCGTCGCGCCGGCGAGCGCGGCGGCAGCTCCGTCCGACCATACCGGCTGCAGCCCGATGCTTGTGCCGCGGCGCCCTATCGATTCCACGACGGATGCGTCAACACCGGCAGCAGCAAGGCCCTGCAGGTACTCGTCGCGATGCTCAATCAGGTCGCGGGCGATGCTGCGCATGCGCTGGTCCGGCCCCACCAGGAACATCTCCCCGGTGCGTCCGAGGCCGGACTCGGCCCAGTGCCGGTCGTAGGTCATGATCGCGTTGATGGCGCTGATGGGCATCTGGAAGACAAGGATGCCGACCTTGCGGCCCCGGTCGAACACCGGGCTGGCGATGAACGCGGCCGGGTCTTCGAACGACGGGGTGTAGGGGGAGAAATCGGTCAGCGCGACGGCGTCGGCGCTGGTGCCGGCATTGGCCCGGCGGAAGGCCTCCCCAATGCCGGTATCGGCGAACGGCCCGTCAATCAGCGAGGTGCCGTAGTCGAGTTCCTTGAACACCGAGTAGACGATATCGCCGCTGTCCGGATCGACCAGGAAGATGTCGTAGAAGCCGAACTTCTGCAGGTAATCGCGAAAGTGCGGGTGATAGAAGGCATGCACGCCCTCGTAGACGCTCTCGCCCGCGGAATCCGCCAGTGCGTCCTTGCTGCCCAGCGGATGCGGATTGGCGCCGATGAAGCGGCCCTGCAAGGCCCGGGCGTCGGGGTCCAGCCGCTCCAGCAGCACCTGCACGTCGATTGGCTGCCGCGGATTGCGCCGGGTGTACTCATCGGCAAAAGCGCCCTGGTAGTAGGCCTCCAGCTGGCGCTCGTCATCGCTGCCGCGATGCGGGTCGCGTTCGGCGCGGAAATCCCGAAAAGCCCCCGCGAAAGCCTGCAT
>CAYGQN010000130.1:0-7602 GCA_964351795.1 uncultured Gammaproteobacteria bacterium | reverse complement strand
TCATTGGAGAATGTCTGCACCTGCCGTTGCAGCAGCGAGAAATAGTTCCGGATCTCGGATTTCTTGGCCGCGCGCTGGGACACGAGGTGCTCCAGGGTCTGTTGCTCGATCGCAGCGCGGCTCTCGGCGCCCGCCATTGCGGTGACAATGATGGTCAGGATGAGCGCCGGCACGACGCCGAGCAACACGGCCGTCAACAGCAATTGGCCTCGCATGGACATGTTCAACACGGTGTGCTTCCCTTCACAGACTTCGACGCGAATTTATCGGCCTGCGCGGGAGGCGCTTGAACCGTGTACGGCTCAGGGCGGCGCCGGCGACACCAGTTCCACGATTTCCCCGGCCGGGCCGCCCAGGGTGGCGCTCATCGCGCCGTTGTAGGGCGGGGCATCCAGACGCCGCGGCGGGCCGCGCAGCGCCAGCGCGTCGGCCGGGATGTCATCCACCCGGAAGCTGACCATGGCCACGCCGGGTGGCAAACGCCCCGGCAGCGCCGCGCGCGGCTGCACGGCCTGCGGATACTCGTCCATCTCCAGCAGGAACTGCCCCGGCAACTGCGCCACGGCGAGGCGATGCAGGTGTTCCTCCGGCAGGCCATAGTGCTGCGACAACACGGCTATGCGGTATTCCAGCGGCTCGCTCACGGGCATGCCGAGCGTGTTGCCGTAGAAGTCCCGCAACAACCGGAGATCACGCCCGCCCACCACCATGATGAACACGCGGTCCACCCAGGATTCGGCGAAGCCGAGGTCGAACACCGACTTTGACGGATCGTTGATGCGGGTGAGGTACAGCAGTTCATTGGCCGGGCCGGTGGCCTGCAGGGCGAGGATGTTGTGCTGGTCGGTGAGAAAGCGTGGTTCACCGACGATGGTGAAGTCCCTGGAATAGGCCAGCCGCCGCGCCAGCACCTCCGGGTCCTGCACCAGCAGTTCCACGGCATTCCAGCCTTCGGTGGCCATGGGCCGCCAGCCTGCCGCCTCGGCCGCCTGCACCAGGCGGATGTACACCTCGCGGCCGCTCTCGGGCTGCATCAGCGCAAAGCGGCTGCCGGCCATGGCCGGCGCGCCCCAGGCCGCCGCCTCGCTGGTCCCCACCACGCCGGCGGCCACCGTGCGATAGCGCAGGTCGCGCTGCCAGGCCTGCTCCACGGCCGGCACGTTCATCACCAGCATGGTGACGATGAAAATACTCTTCAGCATGTGCTTTCTCCTTAGCCTTGCCGCTGCCCCGGCGCTGCTCAGCCGGGCCCGCGCCGGAACCACCACGGATCCCAGCTGCAAGCGGTGTTTTCGATAAGCGCCTTCGGCTTGAGGAACCGGCGGATGGACACCGGCCCCATGCGCGAGCCGCCCAGGCCCGAGCGCTTGAAGGCCTGCTTCTCGCCCTCGTGCATGATGCTGGTGAGCGCCGCGTCGTTGATGCTCACGGCTCCGGCCTGCAGCTGCCGTGCAATGGCCATGGCACGCTCGCGGCGCCCCGAGAACACCGCGGCCGACAAGCCGTAGATGGAATCGTTGGCCTGGCGCACGGCATCGGCATCATCGTTGAAGGCCAGCACCGGCAGGATGGGCGCGAAGGTCTCCTCGGTGACCACCAGCATGTCGGTGCTGGCGTTGCCGATGACGGTCGGCTGACACCACAGGCCGCCGTCGTGCTCGCTGATCCCGCCGCCGGCCAGGAACACCCCGCCCTTGCTGGCCGCATCGTCCAGGTGACGACGGATGATGTCGGCCTGGGCGGCGGAGATGATCGGGCCGATTTCGCCCACGGCCGGATCGGGATGGTTCAGGCGCAGGCCCTCGGCCTGCTCGGCCAGGGCAGCGGCAAAGCGATCCACCACCGGGTGTTGCACGTGCACGCGCTCGATGGACAGGCAGGACTGGCCGGCGTTGACCATGCCACCCCAGCAGATGGCCGCGGCCGCACGCTCGATGTCGGCGTCATCGCAGACGATGGCCGGGTCCTTGCCGCCGAGCTCCAGGTTGGCGGGAATGAACCGCCGTGCCGCCGCCTCGGCCACCCGGCTGCCGGTGGCCACGCTGCCGGTGAAGCACACCGAGTCCACCAGTTCGATGATGGCCGCACCGAGGTCGCCCTCGCCGGCGTGCACGCTGGCCACGGCCGCCACGGCGGGCACGGCATCGATGCAGGCCCGCAGCGGCTCGATGAAGCGCGGGGTGAGCTCGCTCGGCTTGATGACCACGGCGCAACCGGCCAGCAGGGCCGGAATGGCATCAATGAGCGCCAGCAACAGGGGGAAGTTCCACGGGCTGATGATCCCTACCAGCGGCAAGGGCACGAATTGCGGCGCCACGCTGATCCCCGGCAGCGAGGTGGCCGCCGGCGCGGGCTCGGCCAGCAGACCGGGTGCCATGGCTGCCCAGCGGCGCATGGCACCGATGGTGGCATCCACCTCCAGCCAGGATTCGCTGACCCGGCCGGTGTCGGCCACCAGGGCCGCCACCAGCGCATCGCGCCTGGCCTGCAGGGCATCGGCCAGCGCCACCAGTGCCTCGCTACGCGCGGTCGCCGGCATGGCCGCCCAGCCGGCCTGGCCTTCACGCAGGCGCCGGCAGTCGGCCGCCAGGGCCGCGCTACCGGGCTGCAGGAAGTGGTAGTCCATCGCACCGGTACGCGGGTTGCGCACCGCGACTTCCCGCCCCGACGTGCTCGTGCTCACAGGACACCCCGCTTGATCAACTGTTCAATGGCATTTTTCTGCGTGCCGAGGAACTGGCTGCGCGCCGGCACCAGCACCGCGCCGCTGTCCGCATCCAGCATGGTATTGGGCGGATGAATGGACGCGCCGGTGTAGGTGGCGGCGAACAGCTCCAGGCGCTGACGCGAGAGAAGATTGCCCATGCCGGGGCGGCGCCGCCAGCGGCGCAGTGCATCGATGTCGAGCTCGGCATTGGCGACCATGGACTCACCGTAACCGGCCTCCACCAGCACGTTGCCGCGAAAGTCGATGATGGTGGACATGCCGCTGGTCGAGGCCGCCGGGATGGGCGTGCCGTGAATGGCGGCGCTGTTGGCCGACACCACGTAGGCCATGTTCTCCACGGCGCGGGCCCGCCGGGCGATGGCCTTGGGCGTCAGGCCCGGGCTGCCGACCTCGCTGGTGCAGTGAACGAAGACCTCGGCGCCGCGCAGCGCCATGGCACGGGCGATTTCCGGGTACAGGATCTCCTCGGAGGCAATCGCCGCCACCCGGCCGAGCGCGGTATCGGCCACCGGAAACACGGCATCCAGGCCATACAGGTCAACATACCGGTCCCACACATCGTGCGGCGTGGGTGCGAACATCGATATGAGCCGGCGGTAGCGCAGCACGCAGTCCCCCGACGGTGCCAGCAGGAAACAGGCCTGGAAGTACAGCTCCGGGAAATGCGGATCGGTCTCGTAGACATTGCCGGCCAGGAAGATGTCGTTGTCCGCCGCGATGCGCCCGAGCGCCTCGTACTCCGGCCCGTCCGGTGCGATGGCGGCTTTCGCCGCCCAGGCCGGCACCGGATCCCCCATGGGATAGCCGGTGAGAAAATACTCCGGCAGCACCACCAGGCGGGTATCGGTGCCGATGAACAGGCGGCTGGCGTGCACCTGCCGGGCGATGATGGCGATGTTGTCCATGATGCGAACGCGGGCGGCGTCCGCCTCCAGGCCATTGACGGCGTGGCAATCCACCTGCAGGGCCAGCGCCTGGTAGTGCACGGCGGCGCTCACGGCTGCCACCGACCGGGGCGCATCAGACTGATCATCGGAAACCATGCACGCATTGTTGCCTCCTGTGGCGCCACTGGCGCACGGGCCGTGGTTGAAAAGCCGCGGACACGCGGCCCGGCTGCCGCCGCGCCGCGGCCTGCGGTTACACTGCCGATCATGATGAACCCGGTGCAGCCGGGCCGATGAACGACACGAGGGAACCATCATGAGCAGCTTCAGGCGCGGCTATGTCGACCTGCCCGATCGGCAGGTCCATTATCGTTACGGCGGCCGGGGCCCGGCCATCGTCCTGCTGCACCAGTCGCCGCAGAGCTCGCGCGCGATGCTCCCGATTGCCGCCGACCTCGCCGACGCCTTCACGGTGATCATGCCTGATACGCCGGGCTTCGGGCATTCCGATCCGCTGGCGCAGGCCGAGCCTGGCATTGCCGACCTCAGCCTGGCGCTGCACGAGGTGGTGCAGGCACTGGAGCTGGAGCGCTTCGCCCTGTTCGGCCAGCATACCGGCGGCCTCATCGGCCTGGATTACGCCAGCCGCTATCCCGAACACGTGGCGGGGCTGGTCATCGACGGCCTGGCGGCCTTCAACGAGGCGGAGTCCGCCTTCATCCTGGCCAGCTATCTCACGCCCTTCCTGCCCGCCTGGGATGGCAGTCATCTCACCTGGCTGTGGGCACGCCTGCGCGAGCAGCTCATCTTCTTTCCCTGGCATGATCGCCGCGCAGCAGCGCGCATGGGCTTCGCGATACCACCGCCCGCCGCGCTGCACTCCGGGGTCATCGACTTCCTGGAGGCCGGCGACCACTACCGTGCCGGCTATGGCGCGGCCTTCCGCTACCACGAGGCGGATCGCACCGCAGGCCTGCAGATGCCGGCGGCCATCCTGTTCCGCGAGGATGACCCGCTGGCCCCGCATGCCGGGCGCCTGCCCGCGCTGCCCGACCGGGTGCAGGTGGAGCAGCTGCCCGCTGATCGCGCCCTGATGCATGCCCGCGTGGTCGAAGCCCTGCGCCGCTTCGGCGCCGCGGCCTCTGACCAGTGGCAGCCGGCTGCACCGCAGCCGGCCACCGAACGGCCGCTGCGCCGCTTTGTCACCGCCGGCGAACGCCAGGTGTCCCTGCTCGAATCCGGCGACGACGGCCCGCTGACCCTGCTCGTCCCCGACACCGCCCGCGCCGGCCATCACCTGGCCGGCCTTGCCCGGGCGATGCATGGCAGGCACGTCATCGTGCCCGACCTGCCCGGCTGCGGCGAAACGGCCCTTGCGCACGGCGATGAGCACTCGCCCGCCGGCGCCGGCGCCTGCCTGCTGCAGCAACTGCCCATGCTGCGCGAGGCGCCGTTCGCGCTGGTCGGTTTCGGCGGCGGCAGCCAGGTGGCAACCGCCATGGCGCAGGCCGCGCCGGATCACGTCCACCGCCTGCTGCTGGCCGGTGCATGGCGCCTGCCGGCCGATGCCGCCGCCGTGCTGGCCGAGCGCTATGCCGAGCCGATCGAAGCGGACGCCTACGGCAACCATCTGCACCGCCTGTGGCAGCAGCTTCGGGATGCGCGTTTGTTCTTCCCCTGGTACGAGGCCAACCCGGCACACGCACGCAACGGCGAACCGGACCTCGACCCGACAGGCCTGCAGGCGGAGTTCACCGATGCCCTGAAAGCCGGCGAGCACTGGCCGGGGTTGTGGCGGGACCGCTTCGAGGCCGCGGCGCTGCGCGAGGCGCAGGCACTGCCGCCCGGCACCCGCCTGGCCATGTTCGCCAACGAGGCCGCGCCGGCGGCCTGCCGCGCCTTCGCCGAACTGCACGAACTCGCGCCTCCTGCCGTGCTGCCGTGCGGCGACGCGGCCCTTGCTGCCGCGCTGATGGCCCTGCTGGACGAGGACTGAGCGCACCGCCAGGCGCGTCAGTCGCTGGCCCCGGCCACGCGGGTCTCGTCGATCAGCGTGCGCTGGAACAGCTTGTCATCGCGGAACCACTGCCACACGCGGGCCCGGTGGTTGCCGGAATCGCTGAGCTGAATCATCTCGTACAGGTACAGGCCCGGCTCGTTCTTGCGGGTCCAGTGCAGCATGATGGTGCGATGATGCTCGTCCAGCGGCACCTCCGCGGCCCAGCCGTCGATCTCGGTGTAGAACACCAGCTTGCTGCCATCGAAGGTGGTGGGGAAATCCCGAACCTCGCTGCGACCGTCGGCCCAGGTGTAGTAGTTGGTCTGGTGATAGGTCTGCGCGTCTTCGAAACGGCAGACCAGGCGCGAGCGGTGCTCGTCGAGCTTGTTGCCATCGATGTCGAAGTAACGGTACCAGCCTTCCCATACGCCCTCGTGGCGGGCCAGCAAGGGCATGGCTTCCCGGATGCTCGCGGTCATTTCAGTTCTCCTTTACTGAGTGTCTATAAGCAGTTCAGCCTGCGCCCTGCGCGGCGGTCCGGCGGGCGACGCGGCGGCGGGCCGCGGCGGGCGATGCGCCTGCCAACGCCGCCGCCTCATGCATCCGCTCGCAGTGGCAGCCCGCCCCCCGCGGCATCGGTGTCGATGGCGCACACCGGCAGCGACAGCTGCGCCCCGAGGGCACGCACCCGGCGCTCGCCCGGCCGGCCGGCCCGGCAGGCCAGGATCACCGGCACGGCAGCAGCGGCGACGGCGCTGCGCCAGTCGCCAGCGGCGAGTTCGGCCTCGGCCAGCTCGCGCGTCGGCCCGGCCCGGAACAGGTCCAGCAGGCGTGCGGTCAGACGACGGGCATCCAGGTCCGGGTTGCCGTCCAGGGCCGCGGCCGGGCTGCGCTGCTGCCAGGGCTCGAACAGTTCGCGGTCGCGCAGGTGGAACCACGCATCGGCCAGGTGCGCGCCATCGGCACGCAGCGCCGGCAGTGGCCAAACCGGCACTGCAGGGCCGGCCGGATCGGGGGGCTCCAGCAGGATGACGCTGTCCACCAGCCCGGGCAGGGCAGCCAGCAGCGCGGGCAGCAGCGCCGCGGAACGCCCGTGCAGCAGCAGGCGCACCCGCGGGCACCGCCAGGTCTCCTGCAGAGTGCCGAGACAGGCCGCGGTGCGCGCGGCGAACCCCGGCACCGCCTCGATGCCCGCCGACAGCCCGTGCCCGGGCAGGTCCGGCACAAGCACCTGCTCATCACCGGCCAGGGCCGCAGCCAGCGGCGCCAGGGCCGCGGCGGATTCACCGATGTCATGCACCAGCACGGTGGCGGCAGTGCCGGGGCCCGGCCCGCCGGCCAGCAGGTGCAGCTGGCCCACCGGTGTCTTCTGGTACATCGGCGCCGGTGTGTTGGAGCCTCGCGCCGCCGGTGCGCGCGCCCAGTTGCCCTCCCCCGCCGCGGAGCCGCTATCGATCCCGGCACCCAGCTCGGCAGCGATGGCACGCACAGCCTCGACACGGTCCTCGCGCCGCGGGCCGCAGGGCCACATCCGGATATTCGCCGGCCAGTCGATGCTGTCGAAGCGATCCGTCCAGGGCTTCAGGATGCTGCCCGCCCAGCGCACGATGGTGGTGGGCACCGTGACCGCACGCAGGCGCTCGGCATCCTCGTTCGCGAAGGCGCAGCGGTAGGCGTGGTCGTAGTCCGGCCCGGCCTGCAGGTAGTCCATCACGAAGGCCTGCGTTACGGCCGGGTCGACGCCGCCCGCTGGCAGTCGGCTGGCCTCGCGCCAGTCGAACCAGGGGAAGAACAGGCCCATGTCGCGCGCGCAGGTCCAGGTGCGCAGCAGGTGGCCGCCGAGTGGATCCGGCGCGAGATCGGGGAAGTAGCGGGCGACGATCGCATCGCGCTCGGCAACGGTGAAAATGGCGGCGTTGTCGAGCACCAGGTGCTGCACGCGGGCCGGGTGGGCGCGCGCGTACTCGATACCGATCTGGGCCCCGGTG
>CAYGQN010000129.1:0-10537 GCA_964351795.1 uncultured Gammaproteobacteria bacterium | reverse complement strand
GCCCTATGGTCGGTGCCGCCCTGGCTGTAGTCAAGGAACACCGGCAGTCACCGGCCGCAGGCGGCTGCCGCCGGTGCTGGCCGGCAGGGGCGGGGAGGGCCACGCCGGGTTGTCGCTGACGCCGTGCAGGAGCTGCCTCGGCGCCGGCGGTCTCATTGCAGCCAGTCCGGGCGCAGCAGCATCACCATCGCCAGGGCGATCATCACCACGCCACTGAGCAGTTTCAGCCTGCGACCGGCCGCCTCGGACAGGCGACGGCTGCCCAGAGCGAACACGGCAGTGCCGACCATCAGCGCGTCATCGGCGATGTAGCCGAGAATGTACAGGCCGAGATAGGCGTACCAGGCCGCGCCGGACAGGTCCTGCTGCGCCAGCACCGCCGTGTACAGCGCCGGCAGCCCGGCCGTGCACAACAGTTCCACCAGGTTCACCGCGACTGCCAGGGCCGTGACGCCGAGCAGTGACGCGGCGAGGCTCGGGGCGTTCAGCACGCCACGCATGCGGGCGTACAGCCCCGGTCTGGCGGCGGTGGGAATGCTGAAGCTCGGCCCGCGGCCGAACGCGATCCAGTCCTTGACGTTCACGACGCCGATGAACAGGGCCACGGTGGCCAGGCCGAGCTGCAGGGGCCGGTTGAGACCGACCGCCAGGAACAGGTTCAGCCAGGCCGCCATGAAGGCGTAGTACACCGCGCCGCTCACCAGCACGAAACAACCGGCCACCAGCGCCAGGCGGCGCCGATCGCGCAGGCGCACCAGCAGCGACAGCAGGAACAGCAGCACCCACATCGCGCAGGGATTGAAGCCATCGATGAGGCCAAGGGCCAGTGTGAACACGGGCAGGCCGAGGCGTTCGACGTTGAGCGATTCAGGCAGGCGCCTGCTCACCGCAGCGGGCGTGCCGGCTGCTGCGGCCCGTTCCAGCGCCGCCACGAGCGCGGCCGGGGTGGCAGTCGGGTCGAAGCCGATCAGAAGCGTCTCGCCGACCGCGAACGCCGGCACCCCCGGCGGCCACTGCCCCGCCGCCTTGGTGCGCGCGATCAGCGTGTCGCGGGCCTGCTCGTCGGTATCCACGGCGTGGTATTGGATGCTCAGCCGTGGCCGGGCTTCCTGCAGCCGGCCAAGGTAACGCCTGGCTTCGGCACAATGCGGGCAACCCTGGCGCACGAAGACATCGACCACCGGCGCGGCGGCCGGTTCGCCCTGGCAGGGCCAGGGCAGGCAGGCGAGCGCCAGCCAGAGCAGGACCAGGCGATGACCGGGCAGCGACGTCATGGCCGGATCCTGCCCCGGCTTGCGGCGGGCGGAGCTGCCATGGATCAGCTATCGCCTCCCGCGGGGTGGCTCAGGGCCCGCTTTGCGCCTGCGTGCTATCCAGCCAGGCCACCTGGTCGCGGCCACTGTGCTTGGCCGCGTACAACAGATCATCGGCGCGGCGCTGCCAGGCCTGGACGTCCTCACCGGCTTGCAGTTCGGCCACGCCGATGCTCACCGTGACGCGTCGGCCGGGTACCAGCGCGGTCTCGCGCACCCGCTTGCGCAGCTCCTCGGCGAAGGCGCTGGCGCCGGACAACGGTGTATTGGCCAGCAGCACGGTGAACTCCTCGCCGCCCACCCGGAACACCATGTCGGTCTTGCGCAGGCGTCGCCGGATGACGGCCACGATATCGCGCAGCACGCGATCACCGGCGGCATGGCCGAGGTCATCGTTGATGGCCTTGAAATAGTCGATGTCCAGCGCAATGAGGCAGGTGGGGCCGGCGCCCCGGCGCATGCGTTCGGCTTCCTCCTCGAGGCGGGCGTCGAACTGCAGGCGGTTGAAGGCGCCCGTCAGCGGGTCCCGCACGGCGATCTCGGTCAGACGGTTCTGCAGGTCGATGATGATGCCCACCAGCATGGCGCCGAACAGGGCCACCAGGGCCAGCGTGGCGCCGAATCGCATGCCGGTATGGACCCCGAGTTCACCGAATCCCAGCGGCAGGAAGCTCGCCAGCAGCAGCACGCTGAGCAGATAGGCCACCCGGCGCGTGGCCACGAAGTGGAACATCAGCATCACCGGGTAGGCCCAGAAGATGGCCGCGGCGCCGATTTCCAGGAAATTCCACACCAGCGCAACGATGAGCGTGAGCGCGAACACGAATACCGGCACCGGCGGGCGCCGGCCACGGTACAACTGCAGGGAGTTGGCGGCCGTCTCCACCAGCACGGCCAGCGAGAACAGGCCCATCAGCGGCCGACCCTGGAGGAAATGGTTGATGGCGAAGGGCATGACGAACAGCGTCACCGGAATGCCCAGCAGCATGATGGCGCGGTCCCGGTAGCCCTGAGCCAGGTTATCCATGTCCGGCGCAACGTCCGGCAGCCGCAGGAAACGTCGGGTGCGTCTGCTCACGTACTCCAGTGTAGCGCGACAGGGACCGCGATAGCTTTCATGGCTCGCGACCGCCGCATCCGCCCGGGTTTGCCGCATCGCGGCAAACCGGCGCGAGGCAGCAGTCAGCGGTGTTGCCAGCGGCGGATGCCGTGCCGTTGCAGCATGGGCCCGGCCTTGAGCGGATCCTGGCGGTAGTACTGCCGCAACTGCGCGTAGACCTGCGGGTAGGCCCTGGTGAGCACCTCCGGCGCACAGAAAAAGGCCTCGCTGGCAACCGAGAAGAACTCCCCCGGGCTCTGCGCCGCGTAGGGGTCCAGGGCTTCGCCGCGGCCACGTTCCACGTGGTGGCGGTGGTCCTCGAAGGCCTGGCTGAAGGCCGCTGTCCAGGCGCGTGTATCCATGTCGGTGTGCAGCGGCGGATGGCCATTGGCATCACCATTGATGAGATCCAGCTTGTGCGCCATCTCGTGAATGATGACGCTGCTGTCGTGGCCGGGATGGCGGATGTCGTCCCAGGACAGCAGCACCGGCCCGCGGTCCCAGGCCTCGCCGATGAGCGGGCGTTCCAGGTGATGCACGACGCCGGCCGCGTCCACCTCGTCGTGCTCGGCGATGAACCCGGCCGGGTAGACGATAATCGCATGCCAGCGCTCGTACAGTGCCAGGCCCAGGTTCAGGACGGGGATGCAGGCCTCCGCGGCGATGCGAAGGCGCATGCCTTCTGTGAACTCGAAGTCGCGTACGGCTTCGATGGCCTTGTCGTGCAACAGCAGGCCGGTGAGATCCCGCAGGCGTTCGCGGGCGTCGCGGTCGAGGTGGCCGGCGGCACGGATGCGCGTGAGGGCGCGCTGGAACGCGGCCGCATCCGGTCGCCAGCGGCGCAGGATGCGTTCGCGACGCCAGCGCGAGAACCACCAGGGCATGGGTGCGGCGTCGTCAGTCCGGATCGCCGACCGGCGCGGCGAAGGCATCGGCAACGATGCTGTCCACGTTCGCACCGGTGAGGGCGTGCAGGAAGGCCACCAGGTCGCGCTGCTCGGCCGGGCTCAGCTGCAGCGGGCGGATGCGCGGGTCCAGCAGCGGGTTGGGCACGCCGCCGCGGTTGTAGAAATCCACCACCGCCTCCAGCGTGGCCAGGGCACCGTTGTGCATGTAGGGGGCGGTGAGGGCGACGTTGCGCAGTGTCGGGGTGCGGTACTTCCAGCGATCGGCCGGGTCCTCGGTGATTTCGTAGCGCCCGAGATCAGCGGGCCGGCCTTCGCCGGCCTCGGCGAGGATGCGCGGGTCCACGTCCACGAACTCCCCGGGCGCCAGCTGCACCCGCGGCGACGGGCCGTCGACAAGCATGGTGTTGGCGTAACCGATACCGGTGTTGTGCAGGCCGTGGTCGGTGAAGCTGGCGTGGTCCTCGCCGATGACGTGGCAGCTGCTGCAGCCGGCCTTGCCCGTGAACAGGCGCAGGCCGCGATGGGCCGCATCGCTCATCGCCGACAGCTCGCCGCCGTAGCGGTAGCGGTCGAAGGCGCTGTCGGCCGATACCAGGGTGCGCTCGTAGGCCGCCAGGGCCTGGCCGATGGTACGGACATCGGCCGACTGGCCATCGAAGGCCGCCTCGAACAGGCCGGCATAGTCGGCCAGCGTTCGCAGGCGGTCGACGACCAGCCCCATGGCCGGGTTGCCCATTTCATTGTGGGCCAGCAGCGGCGACCAGACCTGCTGCTCCAGGGCCGATTCACGGCCATCGTGGAACAGGCGTCGCATCATGGCCACGTTGTATAACGTGGGCGCATTGCGGCGCACGCTGCGACCCTCGATACCTACCGCGGTGGCCATCTCGTGGCTGGTGAAACCCTGTTCGGGGATGTGACACATGGCGCAGGAGATGGTGCCGTTGTGCGACAGGCGCCGATCGAAGAACAGCTTGCGCCCGAGTGCCACCTGCGCCGGGGTGACATCCGCCAGGCCGATGGCAGCCGGGTCGGGCAGGCCGGGCTGGCCGGCACGCGCCATGGCCAGCAGGTCCGCGGCCTGGCCGGCACGGGCGGTGAGGCTGGCGGCGCGGGTCGTGTAATCGGGTGAGTCGTAACCGGTACGCGGATCCCCGGGCCCCTGCAGGCGGGCGCTGCCGGTGACGGCCCGGTCGGGCCGGTCGCTGTCCGCCAGCACGGTGCGGATGTCGTTCAGCACCGAGTCCGCGTGCAGGAAGGACACGCTGTAGATGTTGCGGATCCGCTTGCGCGGGTCGATGAGGTAGACCCGCAGGATGTGCGAGATCGTGCTCACGGTATTGCCGCTGGCGTCCACCTCGCGGTTGATGGACTGGCCATAGGCCTGCAGCAGCGGGTCCAGGGCGGCCTCCGTGCCCGGTGTGACGAAGCGCCAGTCGCCGCCGTCGCGATTGTAGCGGGCCCCGTACTCGGCCATGACCGCGGGTTGGTCGTAGGCCGGGTCGAAGCTGACGCTGATGAGCCGCGTGCGGGCGGCAACGGCCGGGTCCTGGCGCAGGCGCTGCAGGGTCTGGCCGAGGACATAGCTGGCCAGCGGACAGCCGTTGACGTCGTTGCAGCGGGTGTAGATGAAACTCAGCAGGACGATCTTGTCGTCCATGAGATCGTGCAGGCGGTGCTGGCGCCCGGCGCTGTCGTAGACCTGCCCGTCCGCGGCCGTGCCGAGCGGCGGCAGGCGATAGCTGCCCACCGCCGGCGGCTCGAAGGCCAGCTTCTCGTAGCCGGGCGCCAGGATGACCGGGTCGGGATTGTTGTGATGGTCGTGCGCCGTGTCGGCGGCCTGCGCCCCGCCGGCACCGCCCAGGGCGGCGGCCATGGCCAGGCAGGCGGCAAGGCGCCACAGCGCGGTCAGAGGCATCGATTGCTCAGCCATCATCAGGTGGATCGACCGGGCGAGGGGTCCGCAGTTCCGTCCCGACGCCCTGATGCACCACCCCGGCCGGTCGCGGCCGGGGTGGTGGTGCGGTGTGGCTCAGGGGCTCAGCGCGACCGCCTTGTCGGCGGGCTCAACCGGCGACTGCGAGTACAGTGCGCGGGCACCGAAACGCATCTGGTGCGGCATGCCGAGCTTGGCCTCGATGAAGTCGATGCTGAACTTGTGCTCGAGCGCCTTGCCGTCCCAGGTGTAGGCCTTGAAGTACTGCAGGTCCTCGCCTTCGGGGGCCTCGCGCTTGTCCCAGTTCGACAGCAGCGAGGAGGTGAAGTAGACCCGCTCGCCGTCCCAGCTCTGCGACAGCATGTTCACCTGGGCGCCGATCTTGCGGGTGAAGACCTCCTTGGGCGCGAAGGGGTCGGAGACGTCGAACACGCGCGTCATGCCATCGTTCCAGGTATTCACCCAGAGCTTCGAGTCGTCGGCCGAGATGGAGATGTCCACCGGCAGCGGGATCTTGCTCGCGTCGCCGATATCGGCCACCGCCTTTGCCTGCCAGCCCTGCTCCGGATCCTCGTAAATGAGCCAGATTTTCGAGGTGAGGGCGGTGGTGGTGAAGCAGTAGTTGTTGCGGGCGCCCCAGGCGCAGCGGATCTCCAGTGGCGCGCCGGGCACGTCGAAGACCTTCTCGGGCTGGCGGGTATGCAGGTTCCACACGACGACGGTGTTGCCGAAGCGCTTCATCGCCTCCGGGTCGGCCATCATCTTGCCGAGGTCCATCATGTAGTTGTTCCAGCCGGTGAACGAGGAGGTCAGCATGACGTTGCGCCGTGGCAGCGCACGCACGTCGTAGCCGTAGCCATCGGCGAACTGGCCGGTTTTCTCGGCGCCGCCGAGGTCCTCGTCGGTGGGCATCCAGTAGGTGGCGATGTAATCCCCGCCGTTGGTGTACTCGACCATAGCCGTGCGCCCGCCGTGGTCCTTGTTGTTGGACAGGCCGGTGATGAGCATGCGCCCGGGCAGGGCGTAGTGCGTGTGCGGACCCACCACGCCGCCGGTCCTGGCAACGAAGTCGGTGATGGTCTTGTGCAGGCGCGGCTTCGCCGGGTCGGTGTGGATGTCGACGATGAAGATCTTGTTGGTGTCCAGGCCGCCGGCCCACAGGTAGCGCCGGTCATCGGTGAGGCCGGAGTGGTGGGCCTCGTTACGCCCGCCCACGGACAGGCTGTGCACAACCTTGCCGTAGGTGTCCGACGCGGGATTCACATCGACGGTCACAATCTTGTCCTGCTCGTCACCCACGCCTTCCATGCCCAGGGTCCAGACGTAGACGTAATCCTCCTGACCGACGATTTTCGCCATGTACGGCGACATGCAGGTCTCGTCGGCGGTGGCGACGCCGGCCGCGGCGCCAATCATCAAGCCTGCCAGAACTGCCTTCAACGGGTGTCGGATGCGCATGGTGTCTCCCCTCCTGCGTGTTTGCCCTTTCGCGCCGTCGTTCGCTTGCCGGCATGCATGGCCGGGGCGTGACGGTTGTCGCCATTGTACGCTTGTGCAGGGTATGCAGCGACCACGTGCCGGGTACGCTGGAACGCCGTGGACGCTGGCAGTACACTCCGGTCGCCTTTCAAACCAGTGACTTGTGCATGTATTCCGCGCTGCCCGCCACGCCTGCCGATCGCCGCGTCGCCATCTGGCTGTTTGCCTGCTGCGCCATGATCCTGTTCATGGTGGTCCTCGGTGGGCTCACGCGCCTGACCGACTCGGGCCTGTCCATGGTCGACTGGCGGCCGATCACCGGCTGGCTGCCGCCGCTGAGCGAGGCCGCCTGGGAGGAGACCTTCGCGGCCTACCGCGAGTACCCGGAGTTCATCAAGCAGAACAGCCACATGGGGGTGGACGAGTTCAAGTCCATCTTCTGGCTGGAGTATCTGCACCGGGTCTGGGGCCGGCTCATCGGGCTGGCTTTCGCGATCCCGCTGCTGGTGTTCGCCTTCACCGGCCAGATCCGCCGCAGCCTGCTGCCGCGTTTCGCAGCCATGTTCGTCCTGGGCGCGATGCAGGGCCTGATGGGCTGGGTCATGGTCATGAGCGGCCTGGTGGAGCGGCCGGACGTAAGCCAGTACCGGCTGAGCGCCCATCTCGGCCTCGCCTTCGCCCTGTACGGGTGGATTTTCTGGGTGGCGCTCGGCCTGGTGCACCAGCCAACGCGCTCGCTGGCGCCGCCGCGCCCGGCACTGGCTGGCGGGCTGCTGGCGATGATCGGTGTGACGGTGCTGTCCGGGGGCTTCGTCGCCGGGCTGGATGCCGGCCTTGCCTACAACAGTTTCCCCCGGATGGGGGCGCACTGGTTCCCGCCGGAAGCGCTGATGCTCGAGCCCTGGTGGCGGAATTTTCTCGAGAACATGGCCGCGGTGCAGTTCGGCCACCGGGTGCTGGCCCTGTTGACCGCAGCGCTGGTGCTGGCCTGGTGGTGGTGGCAGCGCCGCGGCCGGGCGCTGGCGGCCCACCTGCTGCTGGCCGTTGTGCTGCTGCAGGTGAGCCTCGGCATTGCCACGCTGCTGCTGTACGTACCACTGCCCCTGGCGGCGGCACACCAGCTGAACGGGCTGCTGCTGTTCACGGCCGCCATCTACAACCTTCACGTGCACGCCCGGGGCCGGTCCGCGGCGCCCTGAGGCCGGCGGCGCGACCGCCGGCGAAGCCCCGACAAGGCCGGCTTCCCCGGCGCGCGGCGCTCCTCCGGCCGCAACACCCGCGGCTGTCAGGGATGATGCCGGGCGGGGGCTGTGGCCGCGCTCAGTGCAGTACCTTTGCCTCCAGGGCCGCCATGTCGATCAGCGGCCGGGCGTTCGGGTCGGCGCTCAGGCGCTGGTCCTCGATGAAGCCGTATTCCTCCAGCAGCGCGAAGGCATCCTTGGCGATCGGACCCTTCGGTGCGGCTTCGATGGCCGCGACCAGCAGCAGTTCCATCTCCGGCACCGAGGGGCGCAGTTCGGAGGTGCGCAGCGCGATCACGCCGAGCATGTAGTAGGCGACGGCGGTGCGATCCTGGCTGAGACCGCCGGCCAGCAGGCGGCGCAGCATGCTGGCGGCGACCAGGTCCTTGACCGCCGCGCTGCGGTCGCCGGGGACCGCGACGGACTGGCCGGCCACCTCGAACAGCTGCAGGGCGGCGTTGAAGTCCGGTGCGCCGCTCAGGTCCGCTTTCAGGCGCCGCATGTCGGCCAGCCACAGGCTTACGCGGCGCTGCATGAAGTAGGGCAGGTCGGGGCGTTTCAGGTAGGTCTGCAGGGTCTGAAGCGGCCGGTCCATGCTCTGCTGGACGGCAATTGCCACGTTCAGATAGTGAATCAGGGTGCCGGCCAGGTCGTGGTCGATGGGGTGGATGGCCGGGTCGGCCAGTTCGGCCTCCAGCTCCGACAGTGCCGTGTCGAACTGGCGCGTCGCCACCAGGATGTCGGCCAGGTCCTCGCGGTCGATTTCATCCACGTTCATGCGTGCGAGCAGGCGCTGGCCGAACACGAAATCGGTATTGTCCGGCAGCCGCGAGTGACAGGCCGTGCAGTGTTCGATGAGGCCCATCAGGGCGAAGTAGGCAAACGAGGGATAGTCGCTTTCGAATGCCGCGCGAACGTCGGCGATGCGATGGTCGAAGGCCTTGGCCAGCAGCTGGAATTCCTGCTCGCCGCCACGGGTGTGGGCCAGCAGTGCATCGGCCGAGGCGGACAGCTCCGCCAGCTTGCGATCCACCAGCGCCTTGTCGGCGTAGTCCTGGTTGTGGATGGCGCTGATGCTGGCTGGCAGCAGGTAGGCCACCGCGTCGAAAATCTCGTGCATGGTGGCCGTGGGGTTGTCATCACGACCGGCCGCCATGAGTCCGCCGGCCGCGATGACCGAGCCCAGGACGACGACGATGAATTTGCTGCTGCGCATTGCCAGTACCCCGAATTGAATTGCCCGTGAACACTTTACGCGGGGCGCCCGGCCCCGTGTTGACGAATATCAACCGCGTCCGGTCGCCGCACGCCGGATCACGGCCCGGTGTCATGGATTTGCAGCTCGTCGAGCACGGCCCGCACCGCGTCGAGAAAGGCGGTGATGACGGTGGCGTCGATGGCGCCGATGCAGCCCACACGGAAGCTGGCGGCCTCGGTCAGCTTGCCGGGATAGATGAGGAAGCCGCGCGCGGCCAGCGCGTTGTAGAAGCGGGTGAAATCCCAGCCCGGGTCGCGGGGCTGGTGGAAGGTGACGATGATCGGTGCCTGCAGCGCCGGCTCGAGCACCGGCCGGAAGCCGAGCGCGCGCATGCCTTCCACGAGCACGCGGCAGTTGTTCCGGTAGCGGGCCTCTCGGGCCGGCGGCCCGCCCTCGGCCTGCAGTTCGTCCAGCGCTTCGGCCAGAGCCAGCACGCAGTGCGTGGGCGGGGTGAAGCGCCACTGGCCATTGCCGGCCATGGCCCGGGCCTGGGCCTGCAGGTCCAGGCACAGCGAGTGCGCGTTGCCATCGGCGGCTGACAACACCGCTTCATCGACGATGCAGAAGGCCAGCCCCGGCGCACCCTGCAGACACTTGTTGGCCGAGGCCGCCACGGCGGCCAGGCCGAGCACGTCGGCATCGATGGGCAGGGCGCCGAAGGAACTCATGGCATCGACCAGCAATGCCCGACCGGCGGCCCTGACCACATCGGCCACCGCGGTGAGCGGGTTGGCAATGCCGGAGGTGGTTTCGCAGTGCACCAGGGCGACGTGGGTGATGCCGGCGTCGGCCGCCAGTGCCGCGGCCACCTGCGCCGGGTCCACGGGCCGGTCCTCGGGGAAGGTCAGTTCCACCCGCTCCCGGCCGAGATAGTCGCAGATGGTGGAGATGCGGCGACCGTAGGCGCCGTTGACCAGGTTGATCAGGCGCCCGTTGCGCGGCAGCAGGCTGCCGAGCATGGCTTCCACGGCAAAGGTGCCGCTGCCCTGTACCGGCACGCACAGGTGGCGCTCGCTGCCACCGGCGATACCCACCAGCCGCTCGCGCACGCGGCGGTTCATCTCGATGAATGCCGGGTCGCGGGAACCGGCATCGTGCTGCATCGCCTGTTTGACCGCCACACTGGTGGTGAGCGGGCCGGGCGTGAGCAGGACGGGATCACCGCTGGCGCTGCGGTGGACGGAATCTTCTGGCATGGGTGTCGCTCCTGTGGCGTTCGCCATTAAGCGAGCAGGGCCGCCCCGTTCAATGGCCACGCCGGCCGGTGGGCGGGAGGTGCATATGGTGCTGCACGACGCACAGC
>CAYGQN010000128.1:4229-10543 GCA_964351795.1 uncultured Gammaproteobacteria bacterium | reverse complement strand
GTCCCGGACTTCCCCCCGTCCCGGACTTCTCGTGCCTGTCCCGGACTTCGTCTCGCCTGTCCCGGACTTCCTGCCGCTCCCGCGGACTTCGTGCCTGTCCCGGACTTCCCGTGCGGGGGACTTCGTGCCTGTCCCGGACTTCGCCGCTCCGACTTCTCGTGCCTGTCCCGGGACTTCGTGCCTGTCCCGGACTTCGCCGCTCCCGCGGACTTCGTGCCTGTCCCGGACTTCGCTCCTGGACTTCGCGTGCGTGCCTGTCCCGGACTCCCCGCCCGGACTCCCCGCCTCGGCGGACTTCGTGCCTGTCCCGGACTTCTCCCGCGTGCCTGTCCCGGACTCCCTGCCTGTCCCGGACTCCCCGCCTCGGCGGACTTCGTGCCTGTCCCGGACTTCGTGTCCCGGACTTCGCCAGGACTTCGTTCCCTCGTGCCTGTCCCGGACTTCGTCGCCGGACTTCGTCGCCGGACTTCGTCGCCGGACTTCGCCGCGCGGACTTCGCCGCGCGGACTTCGTCGCCGCCGGACTTCGCACCACCGGACCCGCGCGCCGGATGTGGCGGAGGATGGTCGTTGGCAGCGGCGCGGCCGGGTGCGCATGCCCGGAAATGGCGCAGGCACAGCGGCTGGTTGGCCGGGGGCGGCCATTCTGCTACCATCAAAACTGCTTTTGTGCACTGCAACGAAGCACGATTCTGACGGGGGGAGCCGTGCCGGAGCTTCTTATAACAGGTCAAAGAGCGGAAGATCAGATATGAGCGAAGTGGTTATCGTCGAGGCGGCCCGGACCGCCATAGGAACATTCAACGGCAGCCTGGCCGACGTTCCCGCCCACGAACTTGGCGCGGTTGTGATCAAGGCCCTGCTGGAACGCAGCGGTCTCAAGCCTGAACAGATCAGCGAGGTCATCCTCGGCCAAGTGCTGACAGCCGGTTCCGGCCAGAACCCGGCCCGCCAAGCGGCGATGGCCGCCGGCCTGCCGGAAAGCATCCCTTCGATGACCATCAACAAGGTCTGTGGCAGCGGCCTGAAAGCGGTTCACCTCGCCGCCCAGGCGGTGAAGTGCGGTGACGCGGAAATCGTGATCGCCGGCGGCCAGGAAAACATGTCCATGTCCCCGCACGTGCTGCCCAAGTCCCGCCAGGGACAGAAGATGGGCGACTGGGCAATGGTGGACACCATGATCGTCGATGGCCTCTGGGATGCCTTCAACGGCTATCACATGGGCGTCACCGCGGAGAACATCGCCGAGCAGTTCGGCATCAGCCGTGAGCAGCAGGACGCCTTCGCCGCGGCAACCCAGCAGAAAACCGAAGCCGCCCAGGCCGCCAACGTATTCGCTGCTGAAATCGCGCCGGTTACCATTCCGCAGCGCAAGGGTGACCCGATCATCTTCGACAAGGACGAGTTCCCGCGGGCCGGTGTCACTGCCGAAGGTCTTGCGAAGTTGCGTCCGGCCTTCAAGAAGGACGGCAGCGTAACCGCAGCCAACGCATCCGGCCTGAATGACGGCGCCGCGGCGGTGCTGGTGATGTCCGCGGCCACGGCGAAAGCGCTGGGCCTGACGCCGATTGCCACGGTAACCGGCTACGCCAGCGCGGGTGTGGACCCGAAGATCATGGGCACCGGACCGATTCCCGCATCGCGGCTGTGCCTGGAGAAGGCAGGCTGGAAGGTAGCGGATCTGGACTTGGTGGAAGCCAACGAGGCCTTCGCTGCACAAGCGCTGTGCGTGAACGGCGAACTTGGCCTTGACCCGGCCAAGGTGAACGTCAACGGCGGTGCCATCGCGCTGGGGCACCCCATCGGCGCCTCCGGTGCGCGCGTCCTGGTAACGCTGCTGCACGAACTGAAACGGCGTGGCGGTGGCAAGGGACTCGCCACCCTCTGTATCGGTGGGGGTCAGGGCGTCGCCCTGACCGTGCAGGCCTGACAGGGCCTGCACTCATCGGCCAACCCAACGACACCCACGAGAGGTAAGCGCGTGTCTGAAAAGCGAGTCATCAAGAAGTATCCGAACCGGCGTCTCTACGATACGACCGAAAGCAAGTACATCACCCTGGACGATGTCCGCAAGCTCGTCCTTGACGATGTCGAGTTCACGGTCATCGACAAGAAGTCAGGAGATGACATCACCCGCTCCATACTTCTGCAGATCATTCTGGAGCAGGAGGATGGCGGTGAACCCATCTTCACCACCGACATGCTCCAGCACCTGATCAGCTTCTACGGAAACTCGGTGCAGCGGCTGGCCACGGATTTCCTCGACCGCAGCGTCGGCATGATCAAGGAGCAGCAGGACGTCATCCAGAGCCAGCTCAGCCGGACGATGATGGGCTCGGACGCCATGAAGCCGCTGACAGACCTCACCCAGCGCAACATGGAGCTGTGGCAGAAGATGCAGGAGGATTTCTTCCGGGCCGCCGGCAGCATGGGGAACATCCCCGGTATGCCGGGTATGCCGGGTATGCCCGGCACGAGCCGGCGCAAGCCGGAGGAGAAAACCCCGGAAGACGAAGACGAGAGCACCTGAGCCAACAGGCGTTGTCAGTACCATGAAAAAACCCCTGCCGGCCTGGCCAGCAGGGGTTTTTTTTACTCCCGCCCGGGTGATAACACCCGGGATGACGGATGCGCCGCGTATCAGGCCGCCCTGGCCGCGCGCAGCGCCCGCTCCAGACGGGCGAGTTCCTCGCGGAACGCCGGCGGCAGGCGGTCGCCGAACCTGGCGTAGTACTCGGCGATCATCGGCAACTCCTGCAGCCACCCCTCCACGTTCACCTGCAGCAGGGTCTGCATGGCCTGGGCGGCAAGGTCGAGGTCGGTGAGGTCCAGCGCATGCTGGGCCGGCAGAAAACCAACCGGCGTTTCAACCGCCTCGGCGGTGCCTTCGCAGCGCTCGAATACCCACTTGAGCACGCGCGCATTGTCGGAGAAGCCGGGCCAGATGAAGCGGCCGTTGTCGTCCTTGCGAAACCAGTTGACGTAGTAGATGCGCGGCAGCTGCGCATTCGGGCGCTCGCCGATGCTCAGCCAGTGGGACCAGTAGTCGGCCATGTTGTAGCCACAGAAGGGCAGCATCGCCATGGGGTCGCGGCGCAGTTCACCAATGCGCCCGGCGGCGGCGGCGGTTTTCTCCGAGCCGATGATCGATGCCAGGAAGGTGCCGTGCTGCCAGTCGCGCGACTCGTTCACCAGCGGCACGACACTGGCACGCCGGCCACCGAACAGGATGGCGCTGATCGGCACACCCTTCGGGTCTTCCCACTCCGGCGCGATGACCGGGCATTGCGCCGCGCTCACGGTGAAGCGTGCGTTCGGATGCGCAGCCGGGCGCCCGCTATCCGGGGTCCATTCGTTGCCGAGCCAGTCGGTCAGGCGGGCCGGCGGCTCGTCCGTCATGCCCTCCCACCAGACGTCGCCATCGTCGGTTAGCGCCACGTTGGTGAACACGGCGTTCTCGGTAAGCGTGGCCATGGCATTGTAGTTGGAGGCGTCGCTCGTGCCCGGCGCCACGCCGAAGAAGCCGGCCTCGGGGTTGATGGCATACAGGCGGCCGTCGTCGCCGAACTTCATCCAGGCGATGTCGTCACCGATGGTCTCGACCTTCCAGCCGGGCAGTGCGGGCTGCAGCATGGCGAGGTTGGTCTTGCCGCAGGCGCTCGGGAAGGCACCGCACACGTAGTGGGTGCGGCCCTCGGGGTTGGTGATTTTCAGGATGAGCATGTGCTCGGCCAGCCAGCCTTCGTCGCGGGCCATGACCGAAGCGATTCGCAGTGCAAAGCATTTCTTGCCAAGCAGCGCATTGCCGCCGTAGCCGGAACCGTAGGACCAGATCTCCCGGGTCTCGGGGAAGTGCACGATGTAGCGGTTATCCGGGTTGCAGGGCCAGGCGACATCGGCCTGCCCGCCGGCAAGCGGCGCGCCAACGGAATGCATGCAGGGGACGAAATCGCCGTCGCTGCCCAACACGTCGAGCACTTCCTGCCCCACGCGCGTCATGGTGTGCATGCTGGCGACCACGTACGGGGAATCGGTGATCTCCACGCCGATGTGCGCAATCGGTGAACCGATGGGTCCCATGCTGAAAGGGATGACGTACATCGTCCGGCCCTGCATGCAGCCGCTGAACAGTTCGTTCAGCGTTGCACGCATCTCCGCCGGCGCTTTCCAGTTGTTGGTCGGCCCGGCGTCCACGGCCTGCTCGGAGCAGATGAACGTGCGGTCCTCGACCCTTGCGACATCGGCCGGGTCGGAACGTACCAGGTAGCTGTTGGGGCGTTTGGCTTCGTTGAGTTTCTGCGCCGTACCGGAGGCGATGAGCGTTTCCATCATCCGCTGGTACTCGGCCTGCGACCCGTCACACCAGTGGATTGCGTCCGCGCCCGTGAGGGCGGCCATCTCGTCTACCCACTGCTGCAAGGCCTGGTGCTTTACTGACATCCGTCGAATCTCCTCATCCGCAACGATTCAAAAATCACAAAGAAGAAAGGGCCTGTCGCCGGGCAGGAAACAGCCCGGGACGACAAACGCCGAGATTTTGAGGGCGCAATGCTACGCCAAATGCCTGACTTTTAAAAGAATATGCATTGTAAATAACTGTTTTTACAGGTTTGTTCACAATTCCTCGCAAGGGCTTGACAGCATTGCCCCGCGCAACTATGCTGCAACGCACAAATGGTGCAGTGCACAAACACGCAGAGGAGAACTGAAATGACCGACTTGAACCTGAAGCAGTGGAACGAAGCGACCAAGGACACTTACGAGTCTTTCAAGTCGCTGATGGAACTCAACCAGAAGATGCTCGAAAAAGGCATCGCCTTCCAGCGCGAGCTGATGGAAGCGACCGTCTCGGGCGTGAACAAGCAGGCCGAAAAGGCCGGCAAGGCCACCGATTTCCAGACCCTGGTCGAAGTCCAGGCTGAAGTCGGGCGCGAAAGCGCGCAGCAGATGGTCGAGAACACCCAGAAGGCCTACGAGTTGCTGGAGGAAACCCGCAACGAGTTCACCGCCTGGATGGAAGAGCACATGAAGCAGGCCATCAACTACACGAAGGTCGCCTGAGGCGAGGCTCGCCGGTCAGGGTCGGGCCTTGCCGCCCGGCCCTTGACAGGCTTCGCAGCCGCTTCTATATTGCAATGCAGCATTGTTGCAGCGCAACGCAAAGGCGGTAGCAATGTTGTTTGTCGAGTGAGTGTTGACCAAAACCCGCAACCACCGCCTGCTGCAATGCGTCAGAAGCAGATGTTGCAGCGGCAGAACCAGCGCAGTGTCAGGAGAAAATCATGCAGACCGAATACATCGAGAAATGGCAGAACATGGGCAAAGACACCTATGACGCCATCAAGGAACTGGAAATCCTCAGCATGAAGACCGCTGAGCAGATCACCAGCCAGAACATGGAGCTGATGAATGCCTACGTCGAGGCCGGCGTGAAGCAGATGAGCCTGCTCCAGGAAACCAGGAACTACCAGGACCTGATGTCCAACCAGGTGGCTCTGGCCTCGGAAGTGACTTCGAAGATGGTGGCGAACGCCCGCAAGACCGCCGACATCCTCGCCGACGCCCGCACCGAGTTCACCTCGTGGATGGAAACCAAGCTCGACCAGGCCGTGCCGAAGGCGGCCACCCCCGCGAAGAAGGCGCCCGCCCGCAAGGCAGCCTGAAGCGGCAACCGTTCAAGACATCAACCCTCATCAGGTTGACCTCCCCTTCCCCCGGCCATCGCGCGAGCGAGTCGGGGGATTTTTATTTCTGCCCCCCGAAAATCCTGCACAACTCACCGCGCCCTGGTTCGCCGCCCGCTGACACGCACCGCGTGCGGACGTCGGAAGTACCGCTGACGCTGCGCGTCGGGCCCGGTCCGGGCCGACTGGCGCTGGCCGGCCACGGGGGCCGCCGGCCGGTGGAGCCGCCCGGGCATCCCGGGGATCAGACCGTCGCCCCCGCGTGGCGGGCCACCGCGGCCGGAATGGCACGACGCGCCCCCGAGCCGACGTAGATCCCGATGTGCCCGCCCGGGCAGGCCAGCTCCTCGTAACCGGCATCACCGACCAGGGGCCCGAGCGCCCGCGATGCCGCCGGCGGCACCAGGTGATCCGCCTCGGCATAGATGTTCAGCACCGGCACCGCCAGCGTGGACAGGTCCACCCGCTCGCCGGCGAGCGTCATTTCACCGCGTGCCAGGGCGTTGCGCTGATAGCAGTCGCGGACAAACTCGCGGAACATCCGCCCGGGCTGGGCCGGGCTGTCGAAGATCCAGCGCTCCATGCGCAGGAAAGTCTGCATCGCGGCCCTGTCATGCATCCGCTGCGTGAA
>CAYGQN010000128.1:0-4219 GCA_964351795.1 uncultured Gammaproteobacteria bacterium | reverse complement strand
GAGGTATTTGCCCACACCGAGTTCGAAGGGCTTGAGACTGAGGAAGGCACTGTTGAGCAATGTGCCGGGCACGTTGCCGAAGGTATCGACCAGCGCATCAACGTCGATGCCGCGCACCATGGCACTCAGGCGATCCTCCGGGGTGTGGAAGTCCACCGGCGTGACCGTGGTGGTCAGCGACGCCAGCGCCTGTGGTCGCAGCGTTGCATAGAGCAGACTCAGCACCCCGCCCTGGCACACACCCAGCAGGTTCACACCCGCACCGCCGCTGCGCCGGGCCACCTCCCCGACGCAGGCATGCAGGTAGTCGAGCACGTAGTCGGCCAGCGGCCGGCGACTGTCGCTTGCGTCAGGGTCGCCCCACTCGATGAGCCACACATCGAGGCCGGCCGCCAGCAGGCCCCGCACCAGCGAACGTTCCGGTTCCAGGTCGAGCATGCCGGGCCGGTTGACCAGCGCGTAGACGATCAGCAGGGGTGGCCCGCGGTGCGGGCCGGGCTGGCCGTAGCGATACAGGCGCAGTCGGTCACGTTCAAACAGGCATTCGCGCGGTGTGCATCCTGGCGCCAGGTCGGGATCCGCCCCGGCGAGCACCTCCAGGCCGGCTGCCAGCCGTGCCTGGAACGCCGCCAGCGCCTGTGCCCAGGCCGTGCCCGGGTCGTTCACGTTGGTGGCCGCCAATGCGCGACCCCGGCTCCAGCGTCCCACGGGCGCCGGACCGGATCGGGCGGGGCCGCGCAGTGCCGGCCGGCTTCAGCGTTCAACAGCTACCGGGCGACTCACGGTCCGTTGCCGCTCTCACCGGCGCCCAGCGATTCGATGTTCCATTCCGCCGCCGGGCTGTTGCGTGATGCCGGCTTGCGCGACGACGGGCGTCGGCCGGCCGCTGCCCGGCTGCTGCCCCGCTGGCGCTTGGGAGCAGCCTTGCCAGCCGCTGAGCTCCCGGCCTCAGCCGGCGCGCGGGTGGCAGCGACCTCGGGCTTGTCCGCCGGTACGCTGGCAGGCGTCACCGCAGCGGACGCCGGCGCTGCCGGCGCGGCCCTGGCAGGCGTCACCGCCGGGGCCGGGGTGACGGCCCTGGCAGGAGCACGGTCGGGCACCGACGGCTGCAAGCCGGCCTCCAGTGCCGCGACGCGCGCGGCCAGGGCGGCATTCTCGGCCCGCAGCGCGTCCATCTGCGCCCGGCTGGGCAGTTCGAGCAGATCGCAGGTGGCATCCCAGCTGTTGCGGAAGGTACGCGTCAGCGCAACGCTGGCATTGAACAGTTCGGTGGCGGCAAGGCGATAGTCCTCGCGACTGGCGAAATCCTCGTAATGCGCTTCGGCAGCCTCGAACAGGCCTTCAAGCGCCTTCTCCGGGTTGTCGGCCAGCTCCGGCCCGGCCGTCGCGGCGCCCGACCTGAAGCGCTCGGCCACCTCCGGCGCGAACTCCGCGCACAGGCGCGTGTAGGCATGCAGGGCACGCTGGTAGCGTTCCATTGCCTCCTGCAAGCGGAACAGGTGCGGCTTGAGGTCCTGCCCCGGGCCGAACATGAACGGCAGGGGGCCCATCTTCTCGAAGAAGGGGAAGGCCGCGGCCGGGTTCTCACCCGGCGCCTGGCCCGGAAAGACGCTGGCGACGGCGCGGCTGGCCGCATCCATGGCAGCGGTGACATCCGCGTCCTTCACCTCGCCACGCAGCCCGGCCTGCGCCAGGGTCGCCGCCGCCTGGCCGGCCTCCGCAAAGGCGGCGAAGCCCGGCTGCATGCGCGTGAAGAACTCGCGCTGCGCCTGGCCCAGTTCCGCCTGCGCGGACTGCATCCATTCCAGAAAGGCCTTCTCGGGTGCACCTGCCATGGGATTTCCTCACGCTCGCGACACGGGTTCTGCTGGGGGTACCATAAGGCATCGCGTCCACGCGACACCGTGCCGCGATGCTAGCACCCGCATCGCGGGCCCGGCAAAGGCCGGCAGGAGGTAGCCCATGATCAGCGACACCAGCATCGTTGCCCTGCTCACCCGCATCGGCACCGACATCGGCTGGCCGGCGGCCCACGCCTACCATGTCGACGCCAGCCATCCGCTTGGCCTGTATCCCGGCAACTGCTGGTACCTGCGCGATGCCGGGCGCTGCGATGCCCTGGTGGAAAGCACCCGCCGCACCGCCGAGCCGGACGCCATCCGGGCCTCCCGCGGCACCGGCCTGCCGCGGCGAGTGGCCAGCAGCGGCCGGCCGGTATGGATCCCTGATCTCCTGGCTGATCCGCGGTTCCTGCGCGCCCGCCTGAGCTCGGGCCCGCTGGGCGTGAACTGCGCCTTCGCCATACCCCTGTTGCACGATGGCGAAGTCGCGATGGTGCTCGAGTTCTTCGGTGAACAGCGCGAGGAACTCGACGAGCGGAAAATCGCCACGGCCCGGCGCAGCCTGGCGCAGGCCCGCAGGCCGCTGGCGACGGCGCTGCCATGAGGCAAGCCGCCCGCGCCCGGGGCGACACCCGGCCGCGATGATCCTCACCTCCAGCGCGCAGCGCGAGTTCAGCCTCGGTCCCTGGCCGCTGGAGCGGGCACCCCGACGCGGGCCCCTGCCGGGCGAAGCCGCGGTCGACCCGCGCATCGCGCCACGCGCCGACAGCCTGCTCGGCCAGGCGCTGGCGAACTACCAGGCCCTGTTCCGCGCCTCGCGCGATGGCGACAGTGCCGCTGCGCGCGCGCCGGTCCCGGCGGATCCGCTCCGGCGCGCGCGGGATATCCGCGGCGCCGGCTACTTCCTCGATGCCGACATGATCGGCATCTGCAAACTCGGGCCCGCCTGCGTCAGCGACGCCGACATCCTGCGCCGCCACAGCCACGGCATCGTGGTGCTGGTGGCACATGGCCGCCGGCCCGAGCCCGGCAACCCCGCCCGCGACTGGGTGGGCAACGCAGTGCCGGTGGCCGCCGCGATGCGGGCCCTCATGATCGCCAACTGCCTCGCTGCCTACATCCGCCAGCTCGGCTTCAGCGCCCGAGCCCACGACGACAGCACGGGCGAGACGAACAATGCCGCGATAGCGGTCATGGCCGGCCTGTGCCTGGCCGAAGCCGGTCAGCTGCACAATCCCTGGCTGGATGACCGCTTCGAACTGGCTACGGTGAGCACCGACTACGCGCTGGTGGAGGATCACCCGCTGGCGGCCTCGGCGCGCCGGGGCCGCAACCTGGCCTGGTGGCTGGGCCTGGGCGGCGCGGTGTCGGGACTGGAACGCCGGCGGCGGGCACGACGGGCCACGCACCTGAGCGATTACCCGATGGAAACCGTGCCCAGGGTGGATGCACCGACCACGCTGATCCTGGAGGACGAGGTGCCGCGCGTCCCCAAGCGCGCCGCCTTCTTCGAGCGCGCCCTGCGCGGCGACCTGGGCGAGAAGGCCCGGCACGAGCGCTTCCGCTTCGCCTACAAGCACCCCTTGTCACAGGCCATGGTGGCGAACATCCGCGCCATGGTGCCGCACCAGGATGGCCCGATCGCAGCGACGCGCGCCGCCGGTTCCACGGACCCTGCCGCCAATGCCCGCGCTGTGAAATCGCTCGCCCATCTGCTCGGTGCCAATCTCTGTGGCATCTGCGAGATCCCCGACTACGCCTGGTTCTCGCATCGCGAGGACGGCACGCCGATCACGCCCGGCCACCGCTACGCCGTGGTGATGCTCATCGACCAGGGGTACGACACCATGGAGGGGGCTTCCGGCGACGACTGGATCTCCGGGGCGCAGTCCATGCGCGCCTACATGCGCGGCGGGGAGATCGCGGGCATCATGGCCGAAGTCCTGCGCGCGCTGGGTCACCCGGCCCGTTCGCACACGAACGTGGACTCCGACCTTCTGCACATCCCGCTGATCCTCAAGGCCGGCCTGGGCGAGCTCAGCCGCATCGGCGAGCTGGTGCTGAACCCCTTCGTCGGCCCGCGCTTCAAGTCCGTGGTGCTGAGCACCGATCTGCCGCTGGCCACCGACCGACCGATCGATTTCGGCCTGCAGCGCTTCTGCGAGGGCTGTCTGAAGTGCGCCCGAGAATGCCCCTGCGAGGCGATACCCTTCGGCAACAAGGTGATGTTCAACGGCTACGAGATCTGGAAACCGGACGTGGAACGCTGCACGCGCTACCGCCTGACCAACCAGCGCGGACTCGGCTGCGGCCGCTGCATGAAGACCTGCCCGCTGAACAAGGTCGTCGACCTGGACGGCCCGCTGACCACGCAGCTG
>CAYGQN010000127.1:6661-10555 GCA_964351795.1 uncultured Gammaproteobacteria bacterium | reverse complement strand
CATCACACCAAGGGACTGCGCCTCCTCCCAGTTCGCCGCCAGTTGCTTCGCGTTCGCCTCGCTGTCCAGAGCGGCTTCGATATCAGCGGCGGCCAGGCCCACGCTGCTGCCCACCTCGATGACCACCGCGCGCTCGCCGATGTCGGCGGCGTCGGCCCACTCGCGCGCCATCATCGCAATGACGTACTCGCGCAGCACGCCCTTGTCCTCGGCCAGCAATGACACCAGCCCGGCCGGGGTCGGGTCGGTGCTGATGGGCGGCGGATTGCAGGGGATGCCGAGCTTGCGCGCCCAGCGCTGGATGTCCTGGCGGGTGAGCGGCACCTTCACCTTGGCTCGGTCCGGGGCCGAGCGGCCATCCCAGCCAGCCAGCGGCCGCCACACCAGGCGGGCATGGAAATCCTCGAACACGCTGAACATCGCCTTGCTGGCGAGATAGCAGTACGGGCTGCGGAAGTTGAAGAACACGCGCACGTCGACAGGCGTCATGATGCCCCCCTTGAAGGCAGTTGTCGGTACCGGCGGGTGCCGGGTATCAGCCGGCCACGGCGGCGGCAGGCTGTCGGACCTGGCCGGCGGCGCCGGCCAGCAGTTCATAGGAGCGCCGTCGATCCGCGAAGCGATGGCACACGTTCACCGCCATCACCTCGTCCACATCGTAGGCGCCGGCCAGCGCATCCAGTTGCGCCAGGCACTCGGCGCGCGACCCCAGCACCATGGTGGCCAGCGTTTCGTCGTAGTAGGCCTGGTCGGAGGGCGACAGCCGCCGCTTCAGGTCCAGGCACTCCTCCGGGGGCAGCAGCGGGATGCGCACACCATGGCGGAAGGCCTGCACCTTCCAGTAGGTGTGGGTGGCGGCGATGTACTCGGCCTCCTCGCGGTTGTCGGCGCAGATGACCGCCACGGCCAGCAGGGCCTCGGGCGCCGCCCGTGCCGGCGTCGGCCGGAAGGCGGCCCGGTAGGCATCGACAATCGCACGCGGGCGCTCGTGGGTGCCGATGAACAGCGCCAGCGCAAAGCCGGCGCCGACGCTGCCGGCGAAGGCGGCGCTGCCGTCGCCGGAGCCAAGCAGCCACAGCGCCGGCGGCACCGGCGGTGCGGGCACGGCCTTCAGGCCGGCCAGCGGATGGCCCTCGGGCAGGCTGTCGTGCAGGAAGTCGCGCAGATCGGTGACCTGCTGGCCGTACAGCCCGGCACCGGCCGGCCGGTCCGGCCAGGCCAGCGCCGCCGCGGCCCGCTGGTCGCCGCCCGGCGCACGGCCAAGGCCGACGTCGATGCGATCCGGGTGCAGGGCGGCCAGCATCGAGAACACCTCGGCCACCTTGAAGGGGCTGTAGTGCGAGAGCATCACGCCGCCACTGCCCACCCGCAACTGCCGCGTGCAGGCGGCAATGTGGCCGATGAGAATCTCCGGGCAACTGCCGGCGTAACCGGCGGTGTCGTGGTGCTCGGCCACCCAGTAGCGATGGTAGCCCAGCGCATCGCATGCCTGTGCCAGGGCGAGGGTGTCGGCGGGGGCACGGCTGGCCGGCCCGCCGTCGTGGATGGGGCTCTGGTCGAGAACACTGAGTTTCATGCCGACTCCGGGCGCGGTCGCGAAATATCGATATTGTACGTTCGCAGCCGCCTGCGCCCAAACCGACGTTGCGCGGCGGGCCGGCACGGCGGTCGGAACAGGGCCACCAGGCGCACGGCGGACACCGCCTGGCGGGCCCGCCAGCAGCGGGGCGGCGGACGTTATCGCGAACATGCGGCAGAATGCGCAGGCCATATCCCCGGCGGCGCGGCGCGCGAGCATACGCCTGCGCCGGAACCCGCACACAGGTGACATGCCCATGCCTGAGCAGCCCGGTCATCCCCCGCGCCGGTTGGCCCCGACCGTCGGCCGGCCGGTCATCGCGGTCCTGGCGCTGGCGCTGATGCTGCCGGCCGGCGCCGATGAGCTGCCCCGGCCGCGGCTGCCGGTGCGCGTGTCGGCGCTCATGGCGCTCACCGACTTCCTGCATGCCGGCCAGCCGCCGGACCGCATCCACTTCGCCGGCATCGCCCTGGAGGAGCTGGCACGCAGCTACGACACCGAGGTGTTCACCGCCGACCCGGAGGACAAGCGCAACGACGACCAGCAGGCCGAGTCGCGCTGGCGCTCGGCCGCCGGGGATTACGCACCGCGCATACTCGAGGTGCGCGCGCAGCTCGGCCGGATCGATGACGTGCAGGTCATCGTCGATCCGGGCCAGGTGCTGCGCCTGGTGATCGGGGAGCGACAGGTCATCCTCGACCCGCCGCGCCTGGACGGCGAAGACGACCTCGAGGCACGCATTGCCGGCCGCTTCTGCCGGATCGCCGCCTGCCCGCCACCGGAAACCGTGCCCGACGGCGGCGAGGACCGGCGCCGGCGCCTGTGGGCGAACTGGAGTTTCGGGCGCGGCCAGCCGCCGGTGCTTGAAACCAGCACCGGTCTGCACTTCCGCTTTGCCGATGGCGAGGTCTCGCCCGCCCGCCGCGAGGCCGCGCGGGAGCTGGTTGGCGCGCTGGATCGCCTGGCAGTGCGCCTGGCCTGGTTCCGGCAGCGCGGCCTGCCGGTGGACTGGCCGGCGCTGCACCTGGCGGCCCTGCCGGGCAGCGGCCGTGCCGCCCTGGTCGTCAACCGCGCCGGCGACTACCTGGCGCTGGAGGCCCCGTGGCGGGCCCTGTCAGCAGCGGCACTACAGGACTGGTTCCGACATCGCCTCGCCGGCCGCCCGGCGAGGCACATCTTCGACAACGCCGGGGAGATCTTCCCGCTGCCGGCAGCCGACGCGCCAGGCGCACGCAGCGCCCGGCATTGAACGCCGCGGCGGCGCACCGGCGCGTCCATGGACTCCGCTGCCATGCGAGCGCTGCGGGCAGGGTCCGGCAGGCTCAGCCGCGATGGCTGGCGTGGTACTCCCGGTTGGGCTGCATGTCGGTGGCGGCGGCCACGCGGTTGGTCATGTTGAAGAAGCCGGCAACATTGGCGATGTCCCAGATGTCGCGCTCGCTGAAGCCGGCATCGCGCAGGCGCTGGCGATCCGCCTCGCCGATGCTGTCAGGGGCGTCGGTGAGCCTGGCCGCGAAGTCCAGCATCGCGCGCTGGCGGTCGCTGAGCACCGCGTTGGCATGGTTCATCACCATCAGCTCGCCCAGCACCGGGTCGCCGGAGTACTCGCGCACCGCCGCGCCGTGGGCGCTCAGGCAGTAGAAGCAGTGGTTGCGGCTTGAGACCACCACGGCAATCATCTCGCGCTCCAGCGTGCTCAGGCCGGATTCGCCCAGCATCAGCGCGTTGTACAGGCGCGAGAAACCCCGCAACTGCTCCGGCTCGTGGCTGTAGGCGGCCAGCACGTTCGGCAACAGGCCGAGCTTGTCCTCGCAGATATGGAAGTATTTCTGCAGGTCGTCGGGCATGGCCTCGCGCTCCGGCAGCGGAATATCCAGGGCCATGATGTAATCCGGTTGCGACATGCGTGTCTCCTGGCGGATGGGGTGGCCGGACAGTGTAGCGCGACACCCGCACGGCCGGCGGCGTTGCCACGCGGCCCGCAAGCGGCGATCATGCAGCGGCCCGCCCCTGAGCGGCGCGCGGCTCAACGACATCGGCTTCACGCATCATGGCACTGACAGAACAGCCCGACGCCCCCGCCAAAGTGGACGAGGCCCTGGATGTGACCGGGCTGAACTGCCCGCTGCCCATCCTCAAGACCAAGCGCGCGCTGAACCGGCTGCCCGCCGGCTCGGTGCTGCACGTCACGGCCACCGACCCGCACGCGGTGGTGGACTTCCGCGCCTTCTTCGCCGGCTCCAACCACAACCTGCTGCATGTGCGCGAGGACGGCACGGCCGGGCGCTTCGAATTCTGGATCCGTCGCGAGGCGA
>CAYGQN010000127.1:0-6651 GCA_964351795.1 uncultured Gammaproteobacteria bacterium | reverse complement strand
CGCTCATGGGCACATCCAGCACCACGGCGCGCAGGTGGAAGCCGCCAACACGGACGCGCGGGTGCGTGTACTGCGGCACGAACGCAACCTCGGCGTGGGCGCGGCCACGGTCACCGGCTATCGCGCGGCCATGGCCTGCGGCGCCGACATCATCGTGAAGATCGACGGTGACGGGCAGATGCCGCCGGCGCTCATTCCGCGCTTTGTCGCGCCGCTGGCGCGGGGCATCACCGACTATGCCAAGGGCAATCGTTTCCATCGCATCGAGGACACGGCCGCCATGCCCGCCATCCGCCTGGCCGGCAACGCGGCCCTGTCGTTCCTGAGCAAGCTGTCCACCGGTTACTGGCAGGTGTTCGACCCCACCAATGGCTTCACCGCCATCCAGGCCTCGGTGCTGCGCGCCCTGCCGCTGGACAAGCTCGACCAGGGCTTCTTCTTCGAGTCGGACATCCTGTTCCGCCTGGGCACGCTGCGCGCCGTGGTGCTGGATGTGCCCATGAGCGCGCGCTATGCCGACGAGGCCAGCAAGCTGCGCCCGGGCATGGTGGCCGGCAGCTTCCTGTTCAAGCACCTGCGCAACTTCGGCAAGCGCATCTTCTACAGCTACTTCCTGCGCGATTTCCACGTCGCCTCGCTGGAATGGCTGCTCGGCCCGCTGCTGCTGCTGTTCGGTGTGTACTTCGGCCTGGACCAGTGGCGCACGGCGGCGGCGAACGATACCGCCGCCACCGCCGGTACCGTGATGCTCGCTGCGCTGCCGGTGCTGCTTGGCGTGCAACTGCTGCTCTCGGCATTGCAGTTCGACATCTCCAGCCAGCCGCGGGTGCCGGTGCACACACTGCTCGGTGACACGCCCGGCGACGATGCCTGAGTCCCGGGCCCGGGACCGGTCCTGATGAGCCGCCCGGCAGACGCGCCCGGCGGCGTGCGGCTGGTGCTGTCCACGGGTCGCACCGGCTCGACGCTGCTGCGCGAGTACCTGAAGGCCCTGCCCCTGCCGCTGGACGTGGCCTTCGAGCCCTATCCCTCGCGGCGCAGCTACGTGCTGTGGAACGCGGCCGAGGCGGGCCTGCTGTCGCGTGCCGCGGTGCATGCGGACTTCCGCCGCGTGCGGGGCCGGGCCTGGCAGGCCGTCGCGGACGGGCAGCTGCGCCTCGAGCTGCATGCCTACCTGGCACCGATGATCACCGAGATCATCACCGACTACCGGCCGCTGCGGCTGGTGCACCTGGTGCGACATCCGCTCACCTGGATTACCTCCATCGCCCGCTTCAAGGCCGCCGGCTGGCGCCGCGACTGGGTGGACCGCCTGCCCTTCACCCGGCATGTGCACCCGGAGGCGCGTGCCGGCTGGCGCCAGCTGGGCGAGTACGAGCGCAATGCCTGGCGCTGGCGGCGCACCAATGAGGCGATCCTGGCCGCCAGCGGCGCGGCCGAAGCGGCCGCACTGGTGCGCTACGAGGATCTGGTGGCCGCCGATGCGGCCACGGCCAGGGTCGCGCTGCAGCAGGTGCTGGCGGTGCTGCTGCAGCCCATGCCTGTCCCGGATGTGCCGCTGGCGCGCGATGCGCGGCCGAACGCCAGCCGCGCCGACGGCCTGGTGCCGGACTGGCAGGCCTGGCCGGGGCCCGAGCTTGCCCGCGTGCAGGCCATCTGCGCGCCGCTGCTGGGCCCGCTCGGTTACGGGCCGACACCGCCATGATCTCCCTGCGCGACCTGTCGCCGCTGCTGCGCAGCCGCGCCCGCATGGGCACGGCGATTCTGGCCGTGGTGGTGTCGGTGGGCATCCTCGCGCTCATCGCCGGGCTCGGCGACACGCGCCGCCTGGCAGGCCTGCTGGCGGCCACACGCTGGCCGTGGGTGGCCGCGGCGGCGGGCTTCATCGTGCTCATGCACCTGGTTATCGCCCTGCGCCTGCGCCTGGTGCTCGGCGCCCGCGGGCCGGGCCAGCGCCTGGCGGCCCTCGACCTGTGCTTCGTGCACACCCTGCTGCTCACCGTGCTGCCGGCCAGGCTGGGTGACGTGTGCTATCCCTTCATGCTCAACCGCGCGCTGGGGGTGTCGGGCTCGGATGCGCTGCTGAACCTCATCGTCATACGCCTGCACGACTTCCTCATCGCTTCGCTCATCGTGCTGCTGATGTTCAGCGGTCCGGCCACCGGCACCCAGGCCGGCCGCGGCATGACCGCGGCAGTGGTGGCGGTGCTGGTCATCGCAGCGGTGAGCATGGTGTTCCTGCCCGGCCTGCTGCGCTTCGCGGCCGCGCTGTTCGCGCGCTTTCACTGGTACCGGCGGCGGGCCTGGCTGGCCGGCTTCATCACTGCGCTGCATGACAGCTACGAACGCCTGTCCGGGCGCCAGCATGTGCTGATCCTGCTGGCGACCATCGTGCGCTGGCTGCTCTCGGCCGCGATGCTGGCCTGCCTGCTCAAGGCCGTGGGTGCCGAGGTCGGCATGGCGGGCGCCCTGCTGCTCACCGGCGGTGTGACGCTGTCGGTGGCCCTGCCGATACAGACCGTGGGCGGCTTCGGTATTGTCGAGCTCGCCATGGTGTTCTTCCTGGTGGCGCTTGGCTGGGCCACCGACACGGCCGCCGACGTGGCACTGGCCAGCCGCGCCCTGTGGGTGCTGGCAACCCTGGGGACCATCGGCCTGTGGCTGGCCGGCATGCGCCTGCTGCGCCGGCCCGGCCGGGGCTGAACCCGCTTGCCCGGCCCGGCCATTGCCAGCGGCCGGGCAAGCGGGTGTAATGCGGTCATGGCGATTTCATGCACCGCGGACATCATCGGCGCCGGCATCGGCGGCCTCACCACCGCCATCGCCCTGGCCCGCCAGGGCCTCGAGGTCAACCTCTACGAGCAGTCCTCGGCGCTCGGCGACGTCGGTGCCGGCATCACGCTGGGGCCCAATGCCTCGCGCGTCATGCTGGCCCTGGGGCTGGGTCCGCAACTGGAAGCCCTGGGCCGCACGCCGCAGCACGCCGGCGTGATGCACTACGCCAGCGGCCAGGTGCTGTCGATGAAGCAGCGCGGCGGGCAATACCTGGAGGAGTTCGGCGCGCCCTTCTGGCACATCCATCGCGCCGACCTCGTCGACATCCTCGACACCGCCGCCCACGCCACCGGTCGCGTGCACCTGCACACCGGCCACCGCCTGGCCGGCATCGACGTGGATGGCATGCAGGCCCGCATCCGCTTCGACAACGGCCGCGAGGTGCCGAGCGAACTGGTGGTGGCCGCCGACGGCCTGAAGTCCCCCGTCCGCGCCGCCCTGTTCGACGATACCGCACCCCGCTTCACCGGCTACGTGGCCTGGCGCGGGCTGGTGCCGCGCGAGGCCCTGCCGGACTACGAACCCGAGCCGGACTTCGCCCTGTACGTGGGCCCCGGCAAGCTTTTCGGCCGCTACACCGTGCGCGGGCGCTCACTGGTGAACTACGTGGCCATGGCCAGCCGCGACGACTGGCGCGCCGAGGGCTGGATGGTGCAGGCGGACCTGCAGGACGTCATTGCCGAGTTCGCGGACTGGTGCGAGCCGGTGCGCGCGATCATCGCCCACACACCGCCGGACCGCTCCTTCCAGTGGGCCCTGCATGTACGCGACCCCATGGACAACTGGATGCACGGGCCGGTGGCGCTGCTGGGCGACGCCGCCCACCCCATGACGCCCTTCCTTGGCATCGGCGCCGGCATCGCCATCGAGGATGCCATGGTGCTCGGCCGCGTGGCGGGCAGCGCCGCAACCGTGCACGAGGCACTCAGCCGCTACCAGTCGGCCCGCATCGCCCATGCCAACCAGGCCCAGCGCCAGAGCGCCGAGCAGGGACTGGCGCTGCTGTCACCGCCAGCCGGCGGCGCGCGGCCGGAAATCTACGGCGAGAATGCGCTGGGGCTGTACAACTACGACGCCACCACCGTCGCCGTCTGAGCCCGGACCAGCGCGGCCACAGGGAAGCAAGCGCGCATGAAAAACATCTTCTTCGGCTGGTGGGTGCTGCTGGGTCTGTTCCTGGTGTACACCGCCAACAACGGCATCCTGCTGAACACCCTGCCGCTGCTGTACCCGGAGCTGATGGGCGAGTTCGGCTGGGACGAGGAAGAGGTCACCCGGCCGGCGGCCTACTTCTTCCTCATAGCAGCCCTCATCACGCCGCTGTTCGGCTGGCTGTTCGATCGCTTCCCGGCGCGCGGCATCATGCTGCTGAGCACGCTGGTGCTCATCGGCGCGCTGGCCTGCTACCCGCTCATCCAGAGCCTGACCCAGCTCACGCTCATCTACGTGGCGCTGGCGGTCGGCCTGGCCGGCTGCGGCATCCTGCCGAACATGCTGCTGCTGTCACGCTGGTTCGTGCGCTACCGTGGCCTGGCGGTGGGGATCCTGCTGATGGGCTCGAGTTTCGGCGGCGCCATCTTCCCGCTCATCGTCAAGAACACCCTGGTGGCCGAGGGCTGGCGCGAAGCCGTATGGGTGATGACCGGCGTGGGTGCGGCCATGATGCTGGGCGCGATGATCCTGCTGGTGCGAAACCGGCCGCAGGATCTGGGCCTGCAGCCGGACGGCGCGCCACCGGCGGCCGACCTGGCCGCCGCCTCTGCCGCACCGGCCGGGCCCGGCCCGACCCTGGGCGAGGCGGCGAAGCGACCGTCCTTCTACGTGCTGCTGCTGGCCACCGGCGCGCTGTGGTTCTGCATCGTCGGCCTGCTGCAGCACCAGTCCATCTTCATGGGCCGCGACCTCGGCGTGAGCACCGCCACGCTGCCGATCATCTTCTCGGTGTTCTTCTGGTCCGCCATCGCCGGCAAGCTGATGTTCGGCTTCTTCGCCGACCGCTTCGACAAGACCCTGGTGATGTTCATCGCCATCTGCGCGCTCATCGCCGGCTTGGCCCTGCTGCGCACCGCCACACCGGACACCCTGTGGAAACTGTACGGCTACGCACTCATTTACGGCGTGGGCTTCTCCGGCACCTTCGCCATGATCCAGGTGGTGGTGGCGGAGTTCTTCGCCGGCGCCTCCTACGGGCGCATCCTCGGCATCTTCACCACGGTGGACACCCTCGCCGGCTTCGCCGGCATCAAGGTGCTGGGCAAGATGCGCGTGGCCGGCGAGAGCTACATCCCGGCCTTCGACATGCTTATCGGCATGTGCGTGGTCACCGCCCTTGCCGTGGCCGGCCTGCAGCGCAGCCACGCGCGGCGGCGCCGGATGGCCGCGGCCGCCGCCTGAGCTCGGGCGGTTCCGCTCGATTGAACGGAAGAGCCTGGATGTCACTGCCCCGGTTGGCGGTATCGCTCGACGGGAAACCCCATCCCTCGCGGGGGTTCGCGGTCACGACCAAGGCCAGCGCCACCGGCCGATTGGACGACAGGCAACCAGGCAGATGAACATCACGACGGATCCGGCAAGCCGCCGCAGGAACTTCACCATCGGGGGCTGGGCCTTGATCGGCATCGGCGCTCTCGTGCTGGCGGTCAGCGGCTTCGCCAATCACATGACTGCCTCGATGGCTGCCAATCTCGCCTACGGGGAGGGCACGGTATTGAAACTCTGGTCGCTGCAGCGCAGTGCCGGCGGCAGCGCCCGCCAGGACCGGCGCGCGGATGTCCGCCTGGCTGACGCCGCCAACACGGTTGTCCGGGTCGATGTCGACAAGGCGGCCTTCGCGGGCCTGTCGGAGGGCGACCAGCTTGCGGTGGCCTGGGACCGGGGCAACCCCGATTTCGCCATCGCGAGCCGGTACGTCGACCAGCTCGTGCGCGGTGAAATCCCGCCGGCGGAGTTCCTGGCCGGACAGAAATTCGCGGCAAGGCTCGGCATGAGTGTCGGCGCGGTTCTGGCGCTCATCGGGGTCACGATTATCATGACGCTCGGTCGCCGGCCTCACTGAAGTCGCCGGTTCCCGCCGGGTCTGCGCCGCTAACTGGCATCCATCCGCAGCAGCTGCGAGCGCCAGGCGCAGCGGCCTGCGCGCGGTCATCGCCATCGCCCAGGCCGGCCTCCAGCACGGCGAAGGGCGCTGGCATCGGTCCAGCCGCTCCCGGCGCCTGACACCCGGCATCCCCTCAAGAAGATGGCGCTTCCGGGGCGCCGGGTTCCCGCGACAAGACACGATTTCTGACAATTGCTGCTATTGCGCCTCACACGCGCTACCGTTCGGGGTGTAGGCTGAGGCCTTCCCCGGAGGGGCCAGCGTGCTGCCTGATTGCCTTTCATTGGCGGCCCGGTACAGGCGCGAACCTCGTCATAACGAATAACAACAAGGGCCCGCCCATGCGGGTCCGGACGAGGACAAACCGATGCTCCAGCGTACCCGCGTTGCCGTGCTGCTTGCCGGCAGCCTGGCCCTGCCTGTCCTTCACAGCCCCCCGGCCGCCGCCGTGGATGCCTTCTGGGACGGCGCGAGCGATTTCTTCGATGTCGACCCGCGATGGAGTACCGGTCTTGCCCCGGGGGCAGTCGACAGCGCCTTTTTCACTGCGCCCGGCGCCTACGATGTGCTGTGGGACAGCATCACCGGCAATGGCGTGGTCAACCTCGATCTCACCGTCCGCATCGGGATACCGACCTTCCGTGGTGCCGATGGCCCCCGCGAGTACACCATCACCGGCCTCACCCGCATCGGCGAGGGTGGCGCGCTCACCCTGGAAC
>CAYGQN010000126.1:0-10572 GCA_964351795.1 uncultured Gammaproteobacteria bacterium | reverse complement strand
GCGCCGTCCTGCGGCGCACCGCCGCCGGCCACGTTGATATCGAAGTCGACATGGCCGTGCAGGCCGCCGCCGGCATCGAACTGGTCGATCAGGGCTTCGACCCCGGTACCGGTGCCGGCACCGACGGTGACGGTATTGGCCATGACGTCGATGATGTCGATCTGCTCGAGGAAGCCGCCGCTCTGCCAGGTGGCGCCGTCCCACTTCCAGAGACCGTCCAGCGCCCGCAGGCCGAGGATGGAACCGGGGATGAAGCCGCTGCCGTCTTCGGCATCGAAGCCCGGATCATCGGTTCCGAAGGGGTTGCCGAACTCACCGAACTCGGCTTCGAAGATCTTCCGGCCGGGCTTGAGGGCGGACGCGGACAGGGCCTCGTTGTGCGGATCAGGGGTGATGACACCCAGCGGATCATTGCCGGGGTTGAGTTCCAGCTCGATGTCGGCGTGCTGGGCAAGGGCCGGGGTGGTCAGGGCGAAGCCGAGGGCGGTGACCAGCACGCCCAGGCCATGGTTGAAGCGATTCATCGGGGTACTCCTCCAAGTGTTACGTTATTGCATGACGAATGTAACAGTATAACGTTTTGAACAGACGGGCAAGCGGGTCCTGTCACCAGTGCAGGCGTACACCGGCACTGAGCGCCCAGCTGCGCTGGGCACTGCTGACCTCGCCATCGAAATCCGCGAAGGCACTGGCGTGTTCGTTCAGGGCCGCCACCACGCCCGCCCCCAACACCGCGCTGTGATTGGGCGTGCGCCGGCCGGGCACCGTGAACAGGGTTGCGGCGGGATCACCGAGCAGGCGTGCCCGCAGTCCGGCGTCGTCACTGAACTCATGTGCCCAGGCCAGGCGCAGCTCGGCCGTCACCGCGCCGGTGGCGATCCGACCGATGTCGGTACGGATGCGGGCGCCGAGCAGTGACCGCAGGGAGTCGTTCTGCGCGGCGGCCACGGCCAGGCCGAGGCCCGCGGCGCCGGCCTCGCGGTAGTCATCCTGTTGCTGGCGGTTCCACTGCAGGGCCAGCCAGGGTTGCAGCCAGGGCAGCGTGGCCGGGTTCCAGGCCGCCTCGACGTAGAGGTTCCAGTTGCTGCCATCGAAACGCGCCGTGGCGTTGCTGGCCAGGCCGCCGAAGGCGAGCTGGCGAACGCTGTGGTAGCGATCCCGGCCGTAGCCGGCAATCGCGTCGACATGCCAGCGGCGACCGTTCAGCCGCGCATAGCCGCCGGTCTGCCAGCTGGTGATGCCAGTGCCCGACTGCGGCTCACCCTGGTTGATCTCGGCGTCGGTATACATGCCGAACAGCCCGGCTGTCAGCCAGCGCGAGGCCTGCCAGTCGTAGCCGAACAGCAGGCCGGCATGTTCGCTGTCGGCCGTGACGCCGGCGCCGAGCTCGAAGTCGCCCACCCCGGCAAGACCGCGCACCCAGGCACCGTGACGAGGCTGCGGCGCCAGCCGGGCGGCGGCCCGGCTGGCAGCGGCCAGCACCGGGTCCTGCCCGGCCCTGCCGGCCATCGCCAGCAGCACCTCGCGGGAGGGATCCAGGCCGGCCAGCGTACCGCCGGCGCCGCCCGGGGCCACGTGGGCCAGGCGCACGCCCAGCTGGCGCATGCCTGCCCGGGCCCGGGCACCACCGGCACCGGGCAGCGCGGTGAGCGACAGACCCGAAACCGAATTCAGCACGCCCGCCACCTGGTCGGCCCGCAGGCCGCGCAGCGCCGTGGCCGCTGCCCCGTTGCCGGCGGCACTGAGCGAGTCCAGCGCCGCGGCCACGCCGGCATGGCCCGGATCGGCGACGAAGTCCGCAAAGCCGACGTCGTTGCGCAACAGGCGCAGATCCACCGCGTTCGCGGAATAGCGCAAGGCCGGATCCAGGAAGGCCAGGTTGTTCTCGATGGCCGCGAATGCGCCGCTGACGCCACCGGCCGCCGACAGGATGCGATGCTCGCTTGCCAGGGGATAATCTCCGGCCACCCCGTCGATACGCAGGTAGGCACCGTCGATGCGGATCCGCCCGGCGGTGCTGAACACACCCCCGTCGATGCCGCCGGGGCGCACGTTCACCTGGTAGTTCGCGCCCGGCCCGAGGTGCAGATCCCCGCCCAGCTCGGCACGCCCGCCAAGGCGTGTGCCGGCAGCCATCCGCACACCGCCGCGAAGCGCGCCGTCCAGGTACAGGCCACCCTCGGCCACGTCGATGATGCCGCTGAAATCGCGGGCACCATTGATGCGCAGCTCGCCGCTGCCGCGCTTGCGCACGTCGGCGGCACCATCGAAATCGCCATTCAGGCGCAGCGCATGCGCCCCGGTATCGATGCTGCTGGCGCTGTCGATGTGCAGCCGGCGCTGCATGTCGACATCGGCAGCCAGTTCGAGGACGGCGCCATCGAGATACAAGGAGGAAGCCGGCGCACCGAGGTTGCGATCATCATTGATGCGCAGCGGGCCGTTCACGCGCGTGTCGCCGCTGTAGCTGCTGCTGCCGGTAAGCGAGAGTCGTGCATCGCCGAGCTTGGTGAATGCGCCCGTGCCGCTGATGCTGCCGGAAAACAGCATGTCGGTACCCGGGCTGACGCGCAGCTCGTTGCCGCCCAGGCGGACCTCGCCGCCGCCGCCAAGGCCCAGCGTGGTCAACACGAACGGGGATACTGCGCCGGCGGCCGCGTCCGCCAGGTCGAATCGCGTACCGGCATCGACCTGCAGAACACCAGCCGGCCAGGCCACCAGCGCGCCAGGGCCGGGCGGCGGTGGCGGGGCGGCGTTGACCAGACCGAGCAGGGCGTCCCCGAAAGCCGCATCGCCCAGGCCGCGATTGAACAGGAGCATCAGCGGCGCCGAGCTGGCGTAGCCGTCACCGGCGATGAGCAGTTCCAGGGTATAGGCGCCGGTGCTGCCGCCACGGCTGCCGTCGGGGCGCTCGATGAACCAGTCCAGGTGCGTATGCAGCGAGCCGTTGGCGCCGGTCTGGTCGATCACCAGGGATACCTCGCCCTCGACGCCGCTGTCGGTGATGACCGTGCTGCCCGGTTCAAAGCAGATGAGCAGGCCGCAACTGCCGTTCGGGACCACCGCAATGCCACCGGCCAGGCGGATCCGCTCATCGGCGGGGGTCTGCTCGGTCCAGTTGCCGGTGGCGGCGTCCCAGAAGCGCAGTGGTTCAGTGATCTCGTAGCGCAGCAGCACATCGGGGGGCAGGGTGCCGGGGTCGGCGAAGAATCCCGGATCGTCGGTGGCGAAAGGCCCGCCGGCGAAATCGCCGAAGTCGGTCACGAAGATGGGCGTGCCGGTAGCGCCGTGCACCGGTAGCTGGCCGGCCGGCAGGCCAAGGGCGCTCAGCGCCGGCACCGAGTCGCAACCGGCATCGCCGGGCGGGCAGAAACTGGCCTGCAGGCGGCCCCCGGACTCGCCTACGACGATATCCAGGTGGAAGGCGGTTGCGGTGCCGGCACCGAGGCCCAGCGCGATGGTGACGATACCGATCGAGAGCCGGCGCAGGATGTCGTTTGCGAGTGTTGTCATGATTACAGCTCCAGGCGCAGCACGAGTTCCAGGCGCCGGCCCGGCTCGGGCATGAAGCTGCGCAGGAAGGAAGTGCTGTTGCGGATTTCCTCGTTCAGCAGGTTGCGCCCCCGCAGGAAGGCCGTGGCTTCGCCCCCGCCCCAGGCCGGCAGGCGCAGGCCGAGATCGGCATTGAGCAGCGTGTAGGCCGGAGTGCCGGTTTCGTTGAGCCCGGCTCGGGGCTGGGCGAGCGCACGGGTGAGACGCAGCCCGGCGGTCCAGCGGCCGCGGTCGAGCTGGGCGGCGGCACCGGCCTTCACCGGTGGCAGGCGCGGCACCGAGCCGGCGCCCTCGTCGAGGAAATAGCCGCGGACGCTGTCGGCGAACAGCGACAGGTCCAGGGCGGTGGCGCCCAGGCGCAGGGGCACGCTGAGGCGCATTTCGCCACCGGTGAACTGCGCATCGCGCTGGGCATAGCCGAAGGCGGACACGCAGCGGTCCAGGCGGACACAGGCAACGCGGAACTGCTGGTCCTCGACGTCGAAGGCGATACCGAGGTTCTCCTGGTAGATGAAATCCTCGATGCGACGCCAGAACAGGTCCGCCTCGAATGTGAAGCCCGGGCCGAACCAGACCAGGCCGGCATCGATCATCCAGGCCGTCTCCACGTCGAGCTCGGGGTTGCCGATGTCGAAGGAACGGGTGGACAGGTGCGGGCCGAGCGCCAGCAGCTCCTGCACGTCCGGCGCGCGTTCGGCGCGGGTGAAGCCCAGGCGCGTGCGCAGGCTGTCCAGCAGCTGCAGGCTGAGACCGAGATTGACGCTGGCGGCACCGAAGTCGATCGCCTCCGGCAGCGGCACCGGGGTGATGCCCCCGACGGTACGGACGGTGTCGCGCGGTGCCAGGCTGGTCCACTCGTAGCGCCCGCCGGCTTCCAGCTCCAGCGGGCCCAGGGCGGCGTGCTGCACGGCGTAGACGCCGGTGGACTGCACGCTCGTCGCCGGCACGAAGGTCTCGAAGCCCACCGCCTCGAAGTCGCGGTCCTGGTGTTGCACGCCGAGGGTGCCGGGCGCGGCTTCGGCGACGCGGAGTTTCCGCTCCAGCCGGTGCTCGGTCACCGCGTTGCGCCAGGTGGCTGCCACGCTGCCGGTGTCTCCCTCGCGATGCCGGTAGTCCACCAGCGCCGTGCGCAGGCTGAGCTCCTCGATGCCGTTCAGCGGGTTGGTCAGCGCGGCGGCGAACTCGGTGCGCCCCTGGCGCATGTCGATGCGGATCCGCTGGATGTCCGGCAGGACCCCGGGGATGTCGCTGTGCGGGGGCAGGCCGCCGGGCGGGATGCCGTAGTTGTTCTCGAAGGTCGACACCGCCATGCCGGCATAACCGAGGCGGCCGACCAGGGACGCGCCCACGGCGCCGCCGTGGGCCTCGGCATTGGCATTGATCAGATGGCCGTCGGTGTTGGTGAAGTCCAGGCCCTCGCCGAACTGCTCGCGCACGGCCTCGCTGTCCAGGGCTTCGCCGGGAATGGCCACGCGACCGGATTCGCGGTGAAAGCCCTCCACGTGGGCAGCCAGGAAACCGGCACCGGCGTCGACCTTGAACACGGCGGCATGGCCATCGGGATTGTCGCCGTAGCGGGCTTCCACGGCGCCGGTCAGCACACGCTCGGGAAGCTGCCGGGGAATACGGTTGTCGCGCACCTCGATGGCACCGCCGATGGCGCTGCTGCCGTGACGGATGGTTTCGGCGCCGCGCAGGATGCGGATCTCCTCGGCCAGCAGCGGTTCGATGGCCACCGCGTGGTCGGGACTGGCGTCGGAGGCATCGTGGCTGCCGAGGTCGTTCTGCACCATGCGCAGGCGGTTGCCGGTGAGGCCGCGGATCACCGGCAGGCCCACGCCGGGGCCGAAGGAGGCGTTGTGCACACCGGGCTGGCTTTCCAGCGTGGCGCCCAGGGTGCTCTCCACCCGGCGGCGCAGGGCTTCGCCGCTCAGGCTGTCCTGCAGCCCCGGCCGGGGCTGATCCTCGCCGCGCTGGCCGACCACCAGCACTTCCTCGTCCACGGCCGGCACGGGCTCCGTTGCGAGTGCGGGCAGGGCGGGTAGCAGCAGAGTGCAAAGCGCCATGGCGGCCCGGCGCCTGAGCTGTCCGATAAGGTCCATTTGACCACTCCCGACTGAAATGTAATGTTATCGTATAACATATAAGCGGGAATGAGGACGCAGGCATGCCAGGGATGCACAGCTCAAGCAGCAGGATCGGGGCGGATGTGACCGGCCGGTGCCGGGGTCGCAGCCGGGGTCGGCCGTGAGGCGGGACAGGTGGCCCGGCAACGGGCCGGGTGACTCAGTCGGCGGCGGCGCGCTTCCCGGCGGCCGGGCGGCAGGCGCGGCAGGTGCCGCTCACCTCGATGCGCTGCTCCTGGGCGGTGAAGCCGAGCCGGGCGGCATGCTCGCGGATGCGCGTGGCGACCTCCTCGTCGGCCAGTTCGGCCACGGCGCCGCAGCCGGTGCAGATGAGGAACTGCCCCGTGTGGCTGCGACCGGGCGCAGCACAGCCGATGTAGGCATTGATGGATTCGAGCTTGTGCACCAGGCCTGCGCTCTGCAGGAAGTCGAGCGTGCGGTACACCGTTGGCGGCGAGGCGCGGCGGCCCTGCCCGGAGATGGTTTCCAGCAGATCGTAGGCCTTCACCGGCCGATGACTGCGCCAGATGAGTTCCAGGATTTCCCGGCGCAGGCGGGTGAAGCGCTCGCCGCGCTCGCGACAGATCGTCTCGGCCGTTTCAATCGCATTGTCCACGCAGGCCGCGTGATCATGGTTGCTGGCGGGAAACCCCTGAATGACTTTTTTTTGCATTGAAAGCCTGCCCGTGACCTGCCCGGAGGCGCCATGTTACGACATAACACCCCTGCCCGGGACCCGTGCGCGACCGGCCGGGACGCGAGCCATCGACGGCGCGCGGCCATGAGCACGCGCAGCCGCCCCCTGAACCCCACCGACGCTGCGATACTGGATTGCCTGCGCGCCGCGCAGCGGCCGATGAGCGCCTATGACGTCCTCGACGCGCTGCGGCCCATGGGCATCAACAGCCCGCCCACGGTGTACCGGGCACTGGCCCGTCTGGCCGGCCGCGGCGTCATTCACCGCATCGAATCACTGCGGGCATTCACCGTCTGCCAGGCACCGGCCAGCCCGGGCCGTTGCATCATTTCCATCTGCGAGGGCTGCGGCCGGGTTGGTGAACTGCACGATACCGAGGTTTCCGCCGACCTGGTCCAGCGCTTCGCCAGCAAGGGTTTCCGGGTGCAGGACATCACCATGGAAGTCACCGGCGCCTGCCCGGACTGCAGCCGCTGAGCCGGCCTCAGCGGGCCTGCAGCCAGGCGTGCAGGCGCTTGTCGCCCAGCAGATCGCCGAGGGCCATGGAGAGCACCTCGTTGACCATGGCCTCGTTGGTGGTGGCCGAGGGGTTCTTCAGCACGTCGCGCTCGCGGCTGACCTTGCCCTCGCCCCGGTACTCGTCGGCACCGTCCCGCACCGTCATCACCAGGGTGGTGGCGACGGAGAGCTTCTTCGGTGGCGCGCCGGCGGTGATGTCGTAATCCAGCGCCATGACCTGCACCTGCATGCCGAGTTCGGCGGCGGCGTCCGGGCCGGTCACCGCGTAACCCGCGCCGGTCAGGCGGGCGGCCAGCGCGTCGCGGATACTGACGGTGAAGCCCGGGCCGGTGCTGATGGCCGCGGTGTCGGAATAAATGCCGCCGCGGCTGCCGAGCGCGGTGCCCGGCCGCGCATCGGTGACCGCCAGGGCGACGCGGCGGTCCAGACCGGGCGGCAGTTCGACCGCAGTCAGCTCCGGGTCGACCCTGATTTGCTGGGGGCTGAGCGCGCAGCCGGCCAGGAGCATCAGCAGGCCGAGCGCAGCAGCGAATTCAGTGCGGATCCTGTTTGCCATAGTTGCGTATCTTTCCTTCAACGTCGGCGAACTGGGGCTCGCTGAGCAGCACCGGCCCGCCGATGGCCAGTGTGAGCAGGTATTGATGGGCCAGCGCCTCGACCAGGCCCGCCAGTTTCAGCGCCGCCGTGGTGTCCGCCGCCAGCGCCAGCATGCCGTGGTTGGCGAGCAGGCAGGCGCTGCGGCCCTCGAGGGCCGCCACGGCGGCATCGGACAAAGCCTGCGTGCCATAGGTTTCATACGGCGCGCAGCGGATATCCGCGCCACCGGCAATGGCCACCTCGTAGTGGAACGCCGGAATGCCGCGGCGGGTGCAGGCCAAGGCCGTGGCATGCGGGGGGTGGGCATGGACGATGGCGCCGGCCTCTGGCCGCGCCCGGTAGATGTCGTGATGCATGCGCCACTCGCTGGAGGGGCTTCTTGCGCCCGGGGCGGGAACACCGGCGGCGTCGATGAACACCACGTCGTCCACGCTGAGGTGATCGTAGTCCATGCCCGTGGGCGTCACCAGGAACCCGTCCTGCCAGCGGGCGCTGACATTACCGGAAGTGCCGTGCGTGAGGCCGCTGCCTGCAAGCTGGACGGCGGTATCGATGATGCGCCAGCGCAGGGCGCGCTCGTCGGTGGTCACCGTGGCGATCTCAGCGGCGCCGGCAGGCGCGGGGCCTAGTGCAGGAACAGCTCGTACGCGGCATTACCGGTCTCCTCCCAGTAATTCATCCCCAGCTCCTCCAGCGCGGCCCGCAGGCCCGGCAGGCCCGCTTCGGGCACCTGGATACCCATGAGCACACGGCCGTAGGCAGCGCCGTGATTGCGGTAATGGAACAGGCTGATGTTCCAGCGTTCCCCCACGGCATTGAGGAAGCGCAGCAGGGCGCCGGGTCGCTCGGGAAACTCGAACCGGAAAATGCGCTCGTCGGTGATGCCACCGGCATGGCCGCCCACCATGTAGCGTACGTGCATCTTGGCCATTTCGTCGTTGGAGAGATCCACCACCTGGTAGCCCTCGGCATCGAGGTTGGCCAGCAGGGTGCGACGTTCCTCGTCCCCGTGGCGCAGTTGCACACCGGCGAACACGCGCGCCTTGTGCGCATCGGCATAGCGGTAGTTGAACTCGGTGATGAGCCGCGGGCCGAGCACATGGCAGAAGCGGCGGAAGGCACCGGGGCGCTCGGGGATGGTGGCGGCGATGAGGGCCTCGCGACGCTCGCCGAGCTCGGCCAGTTCGGCAATGTGTCGCAGCCGGTCGAAATTGACGTTGGCGCCGCTGACCACCGCCGCCAGGCGGGTGTCGCGCCGGCCGTTGCTTGCCAGCCATTGCTTCAGGCCGGCCAGGGCCAGCGCGCCGGCCGGCTCGGCAATAGAGCGCGTGTCCTCGAAGATGTCCTTCACGGCGGCGCAGATTTCGTCGGTGCTCACCACCAGCATCTCGTCCACGCACTCGCGGGCCACGCGGAAGCACTCCTCGCCGGCCTGCCGGACCGCTGCCCCGTCGGCGAAGATGCCCACGTGATCCAGGCGCACGCGCTCGCCCGCCGCCAGGGCCTGCGTCATGGAGGGTGCCTCGTCCGGCTCCACGCCGATGATGCGCACCTCGGGGTAGAGCTGCTTGATGTAGGCCCCCATGCCGGCGATGAGGCCACCGCCGCCAACAGGGATGAACACCGCGTCGAGCCGGCCCTCGTGCTGGCGCAGCAGTTCCATCGCCACCGTACCCTGGCCGGCGATGACCAGCGGATGATCGTAGGGCGGGATGAAGGTCATGCCCCGCTCGGTGGCCAGGGTGTGGGCGTGCTCGCTCGCCTCGTCGTAGGTGTTGCCGTGGAGGATGGCCTCGCCCCCGAGGTTGCGCACAGCGTTGACCTTGATCTCCGGGGTGGTCTTGGGCATGACGATCACCGCCTGGATACCGAGCTTGCGCCCCGACAGCGCCACCCCCTGGGCGTGGTTGCCGGCCGAGGCGGCAATCACGCCGCGGCTGGCCTGCTCCGCCGACAACGAGCGGATGAGATTGTAGGCGCCGCGGATCTTGTAGGAGAACACCGGCTGCAGGTCCTCGCGCTTGAGCCAGATCTCGCTGCCGGTGCGGCGCGAAATCGACGGCGCAAAGTCGAGCGGCGTTTCCACGGCCACGTCGTAGACGCGGGCCTGCAGGATCATCTTCAGGTACTGTTCAATCATGGCTCGGGCCGGCCTGTCGGCGTGCGGTTCAGCGGCGTTCAGCGATGGCCAGGACCAATGCCGGCCGGTGCGGACACCAAGCCCATACGATACCATTTCAGGCCTCAACCAGTGGTGGCGGACGCGGCAACGAATGAACCAGAACGAGAAGAAGCAGGCGGTCGCCAGGGCGGCGCTGGAATACGTGCCTCACGGGATCGTGGGGATGGGCACCGGCTCGACCGTGAACGCCCTCATCGACCTGCTGCCCGGCATTGCCGCGCGCATCGACGCCGCCGTCGCCAGCTCGGAGGCCACCGCGCAGCGCCTGCAGGCGGTGGGTATACCCGTGGTGGAACTGCACGAGTGCCGGGAGATCCCGGTGTACATCGACGGCGCCGATGAGTCCAACCGCCATCTGCAGCTCATCAAGGGCGGTGGCGGTGCGCTCACGCGGGAGAAGATCATCGCCGGGGCGAGCGAGCGCTTTGTCTGCATCATCGACGACAGCAAGCTGGTGCCGGTGCTCGGGAGCTTCCCCCTGCCGGTGGAGGTCATCCCCATGGCGCAGAGCTTCGTCGGCCGGGAACTGGCGAAACTCGGCGGCCGGCCCGTGCTGCGCGCCGGCTTCACCACCGACAACGGCAACATCATCATCGACGTACACGACCTGTCGATTAGCGAGCCGATAGCCTTGGAGACCCGCATCAACCAGATCCCCGGCGTGGTCACCAACGGCCTGTTCGCGGCGCGGCCCGCCGACACGCTACTCATCGCTACCGACACCGGCGTCGACACGCTCGCCCCGTCACCCTAAGCCCCGCCGCGACACCCACACCAAACCACGGCAACCCCGAGCGAAGCCAACCCATCCGACCCCGGCCCTATCGCGGCTGAAGCCGCTCCTACGAGGACTCGGCACGTGCCGGGGGATTCGTGGCTGAAGCCGCTCCTACGGGAGG
>CAYGQN010000125.1:0-10601 GCA_964351795.1 uncultured Gammaproteobacteria bacterium | reverse complement strand
TGGCGCGCCTTGGCGTCGAGGGCGGCGTCAAAACCCGGCTGACCGGGGCCCGGCGGCGCGAACCGCTGCCGACGACGGGTGGCTCCTCAGAGGCGCACGCGCACGCCCACCCAGCCGGCCCGCGGGGCACCGGCACCGAGAAAGAAGGGCCGATCATCGGCCAGGCCGGAAATCACCTCGCCCGGGTCCTCGCCCAGCAGACCGAAGTTCTCGTAGTTCTTGTCGAACACGTTGTCACCGCGCACGAACACCTCGAACCGCGGCGAGAACCGCCAGGCCGCCCGCAGGTTGACGATGGCATAGCCGTCGAGCTTGTCGAGCTGGTTGCTCTCATCCCCGCGCAGGAACTGGCCGGAGTTGTAGATGAGGTCGCCGCCGATGACCAGGCCGTTCTCGAAGCGGTAGTCACCGCCGAACTTGAGCTGATGGTCGGGGATCCCGGGAATGTCATCGCCGTCGCTGACCTGGATTTCGCCCTCGTCGTTGGCGAAGGGATGTTCCGGGCTCAGCGCCAGGAAATCATCCTGGAAGGTGGCCTCCAGCCAGGTGTAGTTGAGCCGCCAGGTGAGCTTGCCGAGTTCGCCGTTGAGGCTGCCCTCGATGCCCTGGCGACGGGTCTTGTCGACGTTGGCGAACAGGCCGGTGGCGCGGCCGGTGGTCTGGAACAGGATGTCATCGGTATTGGTGCTGCGGAAGTAACCCAGGTGGTAGCGCGCCAGCGGAAGATCGCCGCGGGCACCGAACTCGAAGCTCTTGGTCACCACCTGCTCCAGGGGCGGATCGGCCAGGAAGGCATTGGGCAGCCGGCACTCGAAATCATCCTCGCCCGTGCGCAGCTCGAACCGCGCGGCCGTCTCGTCGTTGCAGCTCAGTTCGATGGGCGTCGGCGCCCGTGAGGCCTCGTTGTAGCTGCCGTAGAGGTTGAGGGATTCCGAGGCGGTGAAGGTGAGCCCGACACTGGGGTTGAAGCGGTCGTAGTCGTGCCGGCCGTTGAGTTCCGGGCGCGTGCCGGTGACGTCGCTGACCTCCACGTGCGTGCTGTTGTAGCGGCCGGCCAGGGTCAGCGCCAGCTGCTCGGTGATGGCGAAGGTATCCGTGAAGTACAGGCTCCAGCTGCGCGTCATCGTCTCCACGTTGGTGGCCTCGGCATCGACGAAGGTGCCGGTGCCCAGGCCCGCCGTGCTGCGGGTGACAGGGTCGAGGCCTGCCAGTTCCAGCACGGCGTCGAACGTCGAGTCGCCCTGGAAGAAGGCATAGCCCACGGTAAGGCTGTTGTCGCGGCCGAGGAGATCCTGCAGGAAGCTCAACTGCAGGTTGGTGCCGTAGCTTTCCTGGCGGCGCTGGCTCTGGTTGTTGATGGCGGCGTCGGACAGCACCCCGCTGCCGGACAGATCGCCGCTGAGGTCCTCGGGTTCGAACTCCTCCGGGTCCAGGCCCAGGCCGAGTGCGGTGGTCTCGAGCAGGTTTTCAAGATCGGCGACACTGGTGATGGCCGGGTTGCTGCCGTCACACAGGTCATCCAGCTCCAGGCCGAGCTCGTCCTCGACATCGTCCTCCTCGATTTCCAGGAGCGCCGCGGCACCGCCGGCGAAGTTGCATTCGACGAACTCCGAGGCATCCCCGTTGAAGGATTCCGTTCTGTTCTCACGCCAGAAGGCGTTGCCGGAGAACTGGATGTCATCGTTGAAGAAATGGGTGGCCTCGATATTGACCATGTCCATGTCGTTCTCGGTGATGTCCGGGGCGGTGAACACCGCGTCCCGGTCGATGGCCAGCAGCCCCACCGGGCTGGCGCCATTGCCGATGAGTTCGCTCTCACCGCGCTGGTAGCTGAAGTCCAGGCTGGAACGCTCGCTGCGCCAGCTCAGCGCCCCGTAGAAATTCAGGGCATCGGAGTCGGACAGGTCCCGCCAGCCGCTTTCCTCGAAGTACTGGACGTTGGCGTAGTAGCCCCAGGTCCCGTTGTTGCCACCGCTCTCGCCGCCGACCACGACGCGGTCCCAGGAGCCGCCGTAGACCTCGGCCTGGTGGCCTTCGAAGTTGAAGCCGTTCTTCATGTCGATGGCCAGCGCGCCGCCCAGGGTGTTCAGGCCGAACACCGGGTTGGCTCCGCCGGTCAGGGTGATGCTGTTGATAGCCGATTCGGGCAACAGGTCCCAGTTCACCGCGTCGCCAAGCGGCTCGTTGATGCGCACGCCGTCCTGGTAGACGGCCAGGCCCTGCGGCAGGCCGAGCAGGGGCGATGCGGTGAAGCCGCGGTACTGCACGTCGGGCTGCAGGGGGTTGTTCTGGGCACTGTTGATGGACACGCTGCCGAGGCTGCGGCTCATGAAATCGGCGAGGTCGAGGGCGTTGCTGCGCTCGAGATCTTCGGCGCCGGCTCGCTGCACGTGGGCGGCGATCCGGTTGCGATCGATGCCCACGCCCTCGGCGGGCGTGACCCCGATCACCTCGATCTCCTCCAGCCCCTGGGCCGCCGCGGCCGTACCGCCGGCCAGCAGACACGCGGCAGTGAGCCGCCTGGCTTCAGACATGTTGATCATGCGCTATCCCCCTGGTTGTTCCATCGGACCCAGGCATGGCCTGGCCCGTTCCGCGTCGCCGCGTAGTCTAGGGGAGGCGCTGTTCGACTGTTATGGGGTAAGGGCGCCGGATGGCATGACTATTTCTCGTATTCGTCGGGAATTTTTCCCAACGCCTGCTCGGATCCACTGCATTTGCCAACAAAACCGGGCCGCAACAGACAGCCGAACGCGCGGAATGTTCAAACCCTGGCCCGGGATAAGTTCCCGCGGTGGCTCAGGCCTTGACGATGCCGTGGCGGATGGCGAGCCGGGCCAGCTCGGCGTTGGAGCCCACCTCCAGCTTGGAGCGCACCTGGGTGCTGTAGTTGGCCACCGTCTTGTAGCCCAGCGACAGGCGCTCGGCGATGTCATTGACGGACTGGCCTTCGGCCAGCATGCAGAAGATTTCGAATTCCCGGGTGCTGAGCGCGCGAAATGGCGAGCCGTCACCGCGGGTCTTCTGGAAGGCCAGTTCCTGGGCGATGTCGGCATCCAGGTGTACACCGCCACGCGCCACCGTGCGCACCGCGTCCACCAGTTCCTCGGGCGCGCTGCGTTTGGTGATGTAGCCGCGGGCCCCGGCCTGGAGGGCCTGTTCGACGAAGACCAGGTCACCGTGGACGCTGAACACCAGCACCCGCGCCTGCGGATCCCGCGCGATCATGCGCCGGATGGCCTCCAGGCCCCCGATGCCGGGCAGGGACAGGTCCATGATCACCACGTCGGGGGATTCCGCCGCGAACAGGCGGCAGGCTTCCTCGCCACTGTCGGCCTCGGCCACGATCCGGATATCCCCTGCATGCTTGAGCAGTACGCTGTAGCCGGCGCGCACCACGGCATGGTCATCGACCAGCAACACCCTCAGCGGGTTTCCCATGACTGCAATCACTCCCTTGTCAGATCGGTACGATCACGCGGATGCAGGTGCCCCGCTTTGCAGTGGATTCTATCCCCAGTTCGCCGAGCATGGCATTGACACGTTCCCGCATGCCGATGAGTCCCAGCCCCTCGCGAACCCCCCGGGGATCGAAGCCGCAGCCGTCATCGCAAATCGTGACCTCCACCCGGCCATCCCGCCCGACGACATCCACGCTGACACGCCGCGCTGACGCGTGGCGGGCCACGTTCGTCAGTGCCTCCTGCACGATGCGATACAGGTGGATGTCGGTGTCCTCGCCGGGGAGTGTGTCCAGGGAATCGCAGGTCAGCGTGCAGTGCGCGGGGGCATGGTGGGCATTCCAGTCGGTGACCAGTTGCTCCAGCGCCCGCAGCATGCCCAGCTCATCGAGGGCGGGCGGACGCAGACGGTGCATCATGCCGCGCACCGTATCGTAGGTCTCCCCCGCTACCCGGCCGATGGTCCGGGCGCTGTCGCGGATCTCCTGCGCCGCCGTTGCTTCGCTGCTCATCGACACGGCCAGCGCCCGGATGGCGCTGAGCGACTGGCCCATTTCATCGTGCAGTTCATGGGCGAGGTAGCGCCGTTCCTGCTCCTGGATGTCCAGCGTCCGGCGGGCGAGCTCGCGCGCCCGCGCAACGCTGGCCTCCAGCGTGCCGGCCAGCTGGTTGACCTTCAGGGCTATCCGGCTCAGCTCCGAGCCGCCACCGGCAGGTGTCTGCGTGTCCACCCGGGCGCTGTAGTCGCTGCGGCCGAGGGCTTCCAGCACCCCGAGGATTGCCCCGACCGGCGCCAGCGCGCGGCCGATGGCGATGCTGACGATGCCCAGGCTGAGCACGCTCAGCAGCAGCAGCAGCGCGAAGGCGATCTGCGCCTCCTCCCAGGCTTCGGCGATTTCGTCGCGCGGTCGTGCCCGCACCAGCAGTTCGATGGGTTGCTGGCCAGGCTCCTCCACCAGGCGGCGCAGGGTGAGCGGCTCCACACCCACCAGCCGTGCGAACCAGCGCGGCGCCGGCGGCAGGGGGCTGGTCGAGCGGCTCTCCAGTTCCCACAGGGCATTGCCGAGACTGCGGATCTGAACCGACAGGTGCCGGGTGGTATCGAGGCTGCCCAGGCGGCGCAGCAGGGCACCTTCCACCCGGTCGCGATCCCCTGCGCCCACCAGGGCTGCCTCCAGCAGGTTGATCGCCAGCTGCGCGGTGGAGCTCATCTCCGCCTGCACCGCGCGCTTGGCATTGTGAACGATGAGCCCGCCGCCGATGAGGAGGATCGCCGCCGACAGCAGGCCAAGCAGCAGGTTCAATCGCAGGCGCAGACTCATGCCGGGCTGCCGCTACTGGCCGCTGCGGCGGTCAAGGGAGTGTTCATTGGCCCGCGCGCAGCTGCAACTGCGCGTTGAAGGCCACGCAGATCCGCGGCCGCTGGCCTTCGTAGCGACGCACGCTGTGGCGCAGGTAACCGGGAAACAGGATGAGCAGCCCGGATTCGGGCTGAACGACCTCCTCGCTCGGCAGCAGCCCGGGGAAGAAGCTCATCAGTGCCGCGGCATCCGGGTGCGCGAGTTCGAGCGCGCCGGGTCCGTCGCCGGCGTCCACGTAATACACGCCCGACCAGGTGGACATCGGATGCACATGGGTGATGTTGTAGTCGCCGTTGCGATTGACCGCGGCCCAGCCGTAGACCTGGAAGCCGTAGCCGTACTCCGCTGGCAGGGGCAGCCTGGCCGTGGCGATATCCAGCGCCTGCTCGCAGTACCGCGCCAGGGTGGCGACCGCGTTGCCGGGCCAGCGGAAGAAGTCGCCGGCCGACTGCCAGCCGCCCTGGTTGCTCTTGCGCTCGCCGGCGCTGCGGGCGGCACGATCCAGGATGATGCCGGTCAGCTCGTCGTTGAGCGTCTCGACACCCGTCAGCACGTGCCGGAACACCGGCACGGGGAACAGGGGCTCCAGGCGCGCGTCGCGAGCCATTGCCGTTACCGGGTTACGCTTGCTCTGGGCCATGGACGAGCAGCTTGAAGTGGGCCTGTTGCCGGTCGATCGCCGGCCGGTCAGGCGTCGAACATGGTGCGGCGCGCGGCCAGCCAGTCGGTCATTGCCGTCGGTGCGCGGCCGAGCAGCCCGGCAAGCGTGTCGGTCGGTGCCATGCCGTGGTAGTCCTGGCGCGAATTATCGAAATAGGCAACCATCGGATCGGTGGCATCGCCGAAGTAGCCACGAAAATCCTCCACGCTGTCGTTGTAGCGGATGGTGCGGCCCAGCAGCCGGGACAGGATCTGCGCGACCTGCTCGAACGTCAGCATCTGCGGACCGGTAATGGTGTATTCCCGGCCACTGACCTGCAGGTTCGGCCGCAGCAGCACCGCGGCGGCGGCCTCGCCAATGTCCTCCGGCGCAATCCACGGCGTTGAATGCGGGCAGGGAATGAGCAGTTCATCGCGCTCGCGGATGGCGGCGAGGCTCATCCAGGGCAGGTTGGTCATGAACCAGCACGGGGCATTGAGAAAGGCATGGGCCAGGCCGCTGGCGGCCAGTACCGGCCGACTGCGCAGGTGCTTGGCGGCGCCGATGCCCGTCTCGCGCGTGACCGGGGTGAGATCCTCGAGCACAAAGCCCGGCGGCCAGGCGCCGAAGCGCAGAACGAAAGCGCCCGGGGCGACATCCTTCACGGCGGCAACCAGGTTTGCGGTGGCATCGGGCTCCGGGGTCATGTCCGGCACATTCATGAACACGGCCGACACGCCGGCCAGGGCCGCGCGCAGGCTGTCGCCGTCGAACAGGTCCGCCACCACCACCTCGCGGCCAGGGAAGCGCTCTGCCAGTTGGGCCACGCCTTCCGGCCGGTGCGTGACCAGGCGCAGCTGCCCGCCGGCACCGGCTGCCTCCATGGCCGCCGCGGTGGCGCCGCCGATGTTGCCGCTGGCCCCGAAAATAAGCATCGTCATGATGTCCGTGTCTCCCTGCATGAACTCGTCAAGCCTGCAACAGCAGCGTCAAGGGTTCTGCTGCCACCATCTGGCGACCGCCTCGCGTACCTGCGGCGCATGGAACCGGGCCACCTTGTCACTGGGTGGCAGGGCCTCATCGTAGAAGAACGCGGGCAGCTCGTCGTCGCTCACGTCGAAGCCGGCCTCGCGGTTGAAGGCATCTTCGTACCGCAGCGTATCCCGTCCGAGCCGGTCGAACCAGTCCGGTGCCAGGCGCACGCCATAGGCCGCCTCGATGGTGTCGGTGATGAACTCGACGTTGGTATTGGTGACCGACCGGCCGAAGACACACAGGCCCAGGGAATCCGAGGCCGCGAACAGGATTTGGGTCTTCATGCTGACGTCCACCAGTTCATCCAGCGGCTTGTCCTGGCTCTTGTAGGTCGGGGCATTGCCCGTGGTGTGATCCGCCCCCTGCGCGGTCACCATCATGGAAATGCCGGTAACCTCGATGACGCGCGGATCATAGGCGCTGATCGCCTGGTCCTTGATGGTGGGAACACGGGCGACGCCGTAATGCCGGCCGACGCGGCCGGTGCCCTGGGCCCACAGCCGGCCATTGTCGCTACCAAGCCGGATCTCCTCCAGCGCCGCGACCATGAAGTCGTAGTCGCCGAAGGCGGCGAGCCCGGCGTCCATGAGCACCGCCAACATGGCCCCGGTCTCGATGGTGTCGATGCCAAGATCATTGGCAATCGCGTTCAGCCGTGCCAGCTGGTCGGGATCGTCAAGGCCGCAGTTGGTCCCGAGCAGCCCCAGCGTCTCGTACTCCACCGGCGAGACGATCTCCTTGCCGGCCTCGTCCACGTAGACGTTGCTGCACTCGATCAGGCAGCCGGGCATGCAGGCGTGCGCATGCTGGCCGCCCCGCTCGATGTTCTGCTTGCGGATGTAGCTGCCACCCATGCGCAGTTCGCCCCGGTCGGTGTCCACCTGCCGACCGGATGTGAAGTTGTTCACCGGCAGGCCACCGACCATGTTCGTGTAGTCGGCCATGATCGCGGTGCCGTTCTGGCGGTAGTTGTCGATGAACTCATCCTCGCGCACCTGGCGGCCGTACTGCTTCACCGCTTTCATGACCGCACGGCGATCCAGGAATTCCGGCATGCGGTCCAGGTCGACCACGATTGCCTTGACACGCTTGGACCCCATCACGGCGCCGACGCCGCCCCGGGCGGCCAGGCGCGACGGGCGCCGGTCGGTGTCGCTGAAGGCGATTCCCGACAACAGGCCCTGGTATTCACCGACCGGCCCGCAAATCGCCAGCGACACCTTGTTGCCATAGCGCTCGTGCAGGCGCCGGGCACAGTCGTTGTTGCCGAGCCCGAGCAGGCCGTCGGCATCGTCCCAGCCGATGCTGCCATCCCGGCGCAGGTGCAGGACCAGCCAGTCCTGGCTGGCCCCGGTGAGCGTGAAGCCGGCCATGCCGAGCTGCCCTAGCGCGAGGCTGAAGGAGCCGCCCCCGTTGGCTTCCTTGACGCCACCGGTGAGCGGGCTGCGACAGCCCACGCTGGTGCGATTGGCATTGGACCAGCTGGTGCCGGCAAACGGGCCGGCGGAGAAGATGAGCGGGTTGTCCGGGCCCAGCGGGTCGACCCTGGCCGCGCCGGCCTCCAGCAGGGTCCTGGCAATGAAGCAGCGCCCGGCGAACACGATCTGTTCGCCCTCGAACACCTCTTCCCGGATCTCGCGACGGCCGATATCGATATGCAGGTATTTTCTCATGGTCGGTCAGGTCCTCCCGCGCCGGCTCCGGCCCCCGAGCGGGCCGGATGTGCAATGGCCGAGGTTACAGCATCGAGGCCGGCGCCGCGCTCCGGCGAACGCCTGGCGAAAACCCTGGCCCAGGCGCCACCCCATGCGCCCTGCCCCGCCGCTGGCTGACCCTGCCCGGGTGCAGCGGCCGGACTTCGACCGCGCCGCGGCGCCGCGGTTGCAGGCGGCGATCAGGCGTCCTCGGGCGCATCCAGCTCACCCACATCCAGAATGGGGGAGGCATCGAGATCCTCGGCGTCCATCATGGTGGCGATACGCTGCAGGGCGGCCACGAGCATGTGTCGCTCCCATTCCTCGAGCTTGCGGTACTTGCGCAGGAAGCCGGCCTGCAGCAGCTCCGGCGCCTGCGCCAGCTTGCCCTGCCCGGCTGCTGTCAATTGCAGGTTCACCACGCGCTTGTCGGTTTCGCCGCGACGGCGTTCCACCAGGCCCGCCGCGACCAGGCGATCGATGATGGCACTGACGGTTGCCTGGGAGACCGCCACCTCGCGAGCGAGCACGCTGGCCGGTAGCTGCCCCAGGCGGTTGATGGTCTGCATGATCAGCAACTGCGGCGCGGTAAGCCCGGTTGTTCTGACCAGGTTCTTGGACTGCAGGTGAATCGCGCGGGTGATGCGCCGCAGGGCCACCAGGATTTCGTCATAATCGTTCATGGGGTGCGCTACCGCGGTCGCCGTCGCCAAACCGGCGCCTGAGGACGTTGATGAGCAGCGCGGCGCCGCGCTGGTGCAGGCACGGGCGGCAGCGTTTTGCCCGTGGGCCGTCATTGCGTTTAGGCTTTGGCGGACCGCGAACCGGCTCGCCTTCCCGGCGCCACAGGTTACCGACAAGCCATGATTATCTCCAGACGCCATCGCTTCGTGTTCTATGCCATCCCCAAGACGGGCACCCATGCCATTCGCGAGGCACTGCGACCGCAACTGGGCCCGCAGGACATGGAACAGCAGATGCTGCGCGGGCGGCAGCAGCTTCCCGTACCGGCGCTGGCCGCGCTCGGCCACGGCCACATCAGCTGGCGCCAGGCGCGGGCCCACCTGCCCGTGGACGTGTTCGAAAACACCCTGGAGTTCGCCTTCGTGCGCAACCCTTTCGACCGCTTCGTCTCCACATGTTTCTTTCTCAACCGGGGCGACCCTGGTTTTGCCGCGCGGGCAATGACGTTCATGAAATCCGCCATTGCCGATCCGGGCTTCCGGGCACGCGTGCTGGTGCAGCCGCAATGCGGGTTCATCACCGACGCGCAGGGCCAGCTGCGCGTCGACACCCTCGGCCGCTACGAGCAGCTGCAGGCGTCTTTCGACGCCGTGTGCCGGCAACTGGGACTTGCCCCCACCGCTCTCGCACGCACCAACAGTTCCGCCCACGCGCAGTATTGGCGCTACTACGACGCGGAACTGGAAGCCGCGGTGCGTGCTTTCTATCGCCGCGATTTCGAACTGTTCGGCTATCCGGCACATGTCATGGCCTCCATCGAGGCGGCCGGGAGATGAAGCTGACAGTCCCCTTCGTGCGCCTGCCGCTTGCATTCGATGCTGCCCGCCTGGCAGCAGAGGTCGCGAGCCTGCCGGCGTCGGCCTGGATGTCGCACCCCTCCGGCCTGGCCGGCAATACGGCCGTGGCGCTGGTATCGCGCGAGGGCGGCGACAACCATGACTTCGCCGGTCCCATGCGCCCGGCGCCACGCCTGCAGGCCATGCCCTGTACGCGCGAGGTGATGGCCGGCTTCGGGGAGGTGCTGTCACGCTCGCGGCTCATGCGCCTGGCGCCCGGCGCCGAGGTCAGCGCCCACGTGGATTTCAACTATCACTGGTACACGCGGGTCCGCATGCATGTGCCGGTAATCACCAACCCCGCGGTGACATTCCACTGCGGCGACGCCCGCGTGCACATGGCCGCGGGGGAATGCTGGATTTTCGACAACTGGCGCAGGCACCGGGTGGTGAATGCCGGTAACGCCGACCGGGTGCACCTGGTCATCGACCTCGCCGGCTCATCCCGCTTCTGGCGCCTGGTGCGCGAGACCATCGCCGCTGGCGAGGCGGGGGCGTCGGAGCCGCACGCGCCCGGCTGGCACCGCGCCGGGGCCGGCGAACTGCTCACCGAACAGTGGACGCAGTCCGCGGTGATGGCACCGGGTGAACTGCAGGCGCTCGTGGATGAGCTGCTGCTGGACCTTGAAGCGAACCCGGCCAATGATCGCGCCCTGCTCGCCCGCTACCGGGTACTGTTGCAGGATTTCTGCCATGACTGGCGGGTGACCTGGCTACGCCATGGCCCGGCACCAGAGGCCGTTCCCGACTATCGGCGGCTGCTCGAGGCGGTCACCGCCGGCCTGCACCCGCAGCGTCGCGCGCTGGTGACCGCGAGCAACGACGTCGGT
>CAYGQN010000124.1:0-10603 GCA_964351795.1 uncultured Gammaproteobacteria bacterium | reverse complement strand
ATCGTAGTCCGAGGCCAGCATGTCCAGCGGAGTCGGCGGCGCCACCCGCGCCCATAATCGCAGCGGCTGGTTCGGACGCAGGCTGCTGCGCACCGCCTGGAAGGCGGCACTGTCGTCGCCAAGCAGATCGCCGAGGTTGACCACGAAGGTGGTGGGCACATCGCGCACCCGCAGCTCGATGTAGCGGTAACTGCTGCGCCCGGGGCTGAGCTGTTCCCGCCACGCCTGCACGCGCCCTTCCAGCGGGACCAGCGTTTGCAGTGTCGGCAGCGGCGGCTGATGGAAGCTCGCCACCCACAGCACCCACAGCAGCGGGAGGGTGAGCAGTACGCTCACGAGTGTCCTGACCACGAGGGCTCCGGTGGGTTGCCTGCCGACGAGCGGCCACCCCACCCTGACCCAGGCAGGCGGTGCCTGTCCACCGCCGGCTCATCCGCCGCGGCGGACGAGTCGTTCAGTACAGGTCCGGATGCGTGGCGACGAAGTGTTTGAGCACCAGCATGAGCCGGTCGGCGTGGGCGTCGTCGCCGCGTTTCTCCGCGGCCTCGATGTCATCGATGATCATGCGGCGGATGGTGCGCTCGCCCTGTTCGCTCTCGATGAGATAGGAGGCCAGTTCCGCGGCAATGATGGGTGAGCAGTGTTCGTGCTCGGCGATTGCGTCGACCTCGTCGGCCGACAGGCCGAGAAAATCGATGCAGTCCTGTAGTGTCAGCATGGTGTCCCCCTCCTGCCGTTAACGGCATCATTCGAGCCTGCCTGTTCCGGCGGGCCGTGCCCTGATCCGGATCAATCGCCCGTACTTGCCTGCATGGCGGCCGTGGAGAGGCTGCGCTCGATGCAGGCCGCCGCGGCCAGCGCGACGTCCTCGCGCCAGGGGCGGGCGATGACCTGCACCCCCAGCGGCAGGCTGTCCTCGACGCCGGCCGGCACCACCGCCACCGGCAGGCCGGCCAGGCTGAATGCATGCGAGTAGTTGAAGCCCCGGTAAGTGAAGTACTCCGCCTGCGGCACCCCGCGTGAGGCCTCGCCGTGGCGTGGTGCCGGCCCGGTGGTCACCGGCGCCAGCAGGACGTCGTAATGCGCCTGCATGTAGCCGCGCAGTCGTGCGCGGAAATCGAACACGCGGCGCTGCAGCGCGAAGAAATCGGCCAGCTGCAACGCGGCCCCGAAGCCTGCCAGCAGGTGCGCGAACTGGGCGTGGTGGCGGCCGTCCGCGCCCTGCAGGTCCGCCCGTGTTCGCGTGCCACCGTCGGCCCCGGCCAGGGCAAAGAACAGCGGTGTTGCCGCGGCCAGGTCTGGCATATCGGCGGCACGGACCTCGGCGCCCGCTGCCGCGAGTACCGTGGCGGCCGCATTGACGGCGGCGCTGGTCGCCGCGCTGACCGGGGTGATGCCGTCATTGTCGAACCAGCCCACCCGCAGGCCGGCCAGCGCGACCGCGCCCGGCTCGCCCAGTGGCACCGGTGCCGTGTACGGGTCGATGTCATCCGGGCCGGCGATGATCTGCAGCAGCAGGTGCAGGTCTGACACGTGGCGTGCCATCGGGCCGACACACATGAGGTCGCGGTAACCGGTCTCGCGGGTGACTGGCCAGGTGCCGGTGTCCGGCACGCGTCCGGGCGTGGGCCGCAGCCCCACCGTGCCACAGTAGTGGCTGGGCACGCGGATTGAGCCGCCGCCGTCGATGCCGATCCCGGCCACGCTGGCGCCGGCGCCGAGCAGGGCGCCCTCGCCGCCGCTGGAACCACCCGGCGTGCGCTCCGGGTCCAGCGGGTGATTGCAGCGGCCGAGCAGGGCGCTGTCGGTTTCGTAGGAGGACGAGTACTCGGGCAGATTGGTCTTGGCGATGATGATGGCACCGGCCGCACGCAGCCGCGCGGTGACCGTGGCGTCCCGGGTCGGCCGGAAAGCGGCGCGCGCGAAGGAGCCGCCTGTGCAGCGCAGGCCGCTGGCATCGATGGAATCCTTCAGCGTCACGGGCAGGCCCAGAAGGGGCGCCTGATCGCCGGCGGCGCGTCGGGCATCCGCGGCCCGGGCGGCCTGCATGGCGGCCTCGGCATCCATGTCCGCCACCGCGTTCAGGCGCGGGTTGACCGCGGCGATCCGCGCGAGCACGTCGGTCACCAGCTGCTCGGCGGTCAGTTCCCCGCGCTGCATCCGCGCCAGCAGTTCAACAGCCGATGGCAGCGGGGTGCTCATGATGGCCGCGGCCCGCGCAGCTGTTCCAGCAACTCGGCATGCCGCAGTACGCTGGCCGTCCAGGTATCGAGCACCTGGAAGTACACCTCCGCCTCATCCTCGCCGGGCGCCATGCCGGTGGCGTCGCGGACCACCACGGTGGGTATGTCGCGGGCGAAAGCCTCGCGCGCGGTGGTGCTGATGGCATTGTTCACGCTCAGCCCGCACAGCAGCAGCGCCGAGATGCCGGCCCGGTCCAGCGCCGCCTCGAGTGCGCCGCCGTGGAAGGCGCCGGGCCGGTTGCGCTGCAGCTGCAGCGTGCCGGCCGGCAGCTGCAGCGCCGGGTCGGGCGCCGACCAGGGGTTGCCGGCGTTGAAGCAGCCAGCCGCCACCACCGGGTGGCCGGCCAGCAGGCCGGCGTCGCTGCCGTCGGCGGCGAGCAAGTAGGACGACATCAGCACCGGCAGGCCGAGGCCCGCGCAGTCTGCCGCCAGGGCGTTCACCGCCGTGCACAGGGGCGCACCGGCTGGATTGCCGAAGGGACCATCGGCGGCCGTGAACAGGCGCTGCATGTCGAGCACCAGCAGTCCAGGTCGATAATCCTGCAGGTTGAAATGCATGTCGTTGCCTCGGCTCGCCGGGTGCAGGAGATGCAGCTTCCCATCGCCGGCGGGCGCCGTCCATCGCTGTCGGCCTGGCCGATGTACGATGCTGCAGTGAGCCCCGCACAAGAGGAGACTGGCCACATGCGCCCACTGCATACCCCGGCGGACATCGGCGCCGGCCCCGTCGCGCTGCCGGCCCTGCTCCAGTCGCGGGCCGGGCTCGGCGATCGCCACGCGATCCATGCCGCGGATCTCACCCTCAGCTACGCGGCGGCGCCTGCGTTCGCGGCCGCCGCCGCGGGCCGGCTGGCGGCGGCCGGCATCGGGCCCGGTGACCGCGTGGCGGTGATGCTGCCGAACGGCGCCGATCTGCTCGCCACCTGGCTGGGGACGGCCTGGCTCGGCGCCGTGTTCGTACCGCTGAACACCGCGCTGCGCGGCGCGCAGTTGCGCCACGCCCTGGGTGTATCGGCACCGGCGCTGGTACTGGCCGATGACCTGCATCGCCCGCTCGTCACGGACGCCCTGTCGCAGGCGGGCATGGCGGTGGACTGCCGCGCGCCGGCCATGCTCGATGCCGCGCCAGCGGTACTGGCAGCAGCCCTGGGCCCGGGCGACCCGGCCGCGCTGCTGTTCACCTCCGGCACGACCGGACCGAGCAAGGCGGTGATCTGCCCGCACGGCCAGTTCTGGTGGTGGGGCGTGCTCACTGGTGCGGCGCTTGATATCGAGGCCGGGGATGTGCTGTACACCTGCCTGCCGCAGTTCCACACCAATGCACTGAACAGCTTCGTCCAGGCGCTGGTCTACGGCGCCACCTGGCGCTACGGCCAGCGATTCTCCGCTTCGCGCTGGTGGCAGGAATGCGCCGACACCGGCGCCACGGTGGTTTACCTGCTCGGCACGATGGCCGAGATCCTGCTGCGCCGCCCGGCCGTGGAAGCGAACGCAGCCCACCGCGTGCGGGTATGCCTGTCGCCGGGTACCGCCCCGGCATCGGTGGATGGCTTCCGGGATCGCTTCGGCGTGCGCATCGTGGACGGCTACGGCTCCACCGAGACCAACCTGGTGCTGTCGAACAGCCTCGATGGCTTTGCACCCGGCTGCATGGGCCGGCCCGTCCCGCAATTCGAGGTGTGTGTGGCCGACGCGGCGGATCGCCCGGTGCGGCGGGGGGAGGCCGGCGAACTGCTGGTCCGCCCGCGCGAGCCTTTCAGCATGGCCAGCGGCTATTTCGGTGATGCACCCGCCACGGTCGCCGCCTGGCGCAACCTCTGGTTCCACACCGGTGACACGGTGCGCCAGGACGAGGACGGCTGCTTCCACTTTTTCGGACGCGCGAAGGATGCCATCCGGCGCCGTGGCGAGAACATCTCCGCCTGGGAAGTCGAGCAGGCGCTGCTCGAACACGAGGACGTGGTGGAGACGGCGGTCGTGGGCGTGGCCAGCGAACTCGGCGAGGAAGAGGTCCTGGCCTGGGTCCGGGCCCGGCCCGGCGCCGTGACCGACGCAGCGGCGCTGCTGGCGTTCCTGCGGCCGCGCATGGCCGCCTTCGCGCTGCCGAGGTACCTGTGCTTCGTCGATGCCCTGCCCAGGACCGACAACGGCAAGATCCGCAAGGCCGCCCTGCGCGAGCAGGGCCTGCCGGCGACCGCCTGGGACCGCGAGGCCGGGCTTACAGGCTGACCAGCACCAGGCCGTCCTCGATGCGCGCCGGGTACACCGGCACGCGCAGCTGCGGGTCCTCGACGCACTGGCCGTCCTCGAGCCGGAAGTGCTGCTTGTACAGCGGTGAGGCCACCACCGGCCGGCCGTCGATGTCGCCGACGATGCCGCGGCTGAGCACCTGGGCCCGGCCGATTGGATCGTAGTTGTCCAGGGCGTGGATCCCCTGTGCCGTGTCGGGCAGCCAGAACAGGGCCACCTGGCGATCGCCGGCCAGCGCGCACACGCCCGAGTCCGCCACCAGGTCATCGACGCTGCACAGCGCTCGCCACTCGGCCCGGGTTGCGTCGCGAAGATGCATGGCGCTCAGCCGGCCTGCGCCGTCGCGGCCTGCTCGCCGTCCCGCGCCGGTCGCCACTGGCCGCGCTCCTGCACCATGACGATGTCCGGGTCGCCGGTGTCCGGCGCGTTGACGAAACGCCGGAAGCGCTTCAGCGCCTGCGGATCCGACAGTGTGGTCTGCCACTCGCACTGGTAGCGCTCGACGATGGCCTGCATCTGCGCCTGCAGTTCGGCGCCGATGCCGAGGCTGTCCTCCAGGATGACCGCGCGCAGGTAGTCGATGCCACCGTCGAGGTTCTCCAGCCACACCGAGGTGCGCTGCAGGCGGTCGGCGGTACGCACGTAGAACATCAGGAAGCGGTCGATGGTGCGGATGAGGGTCTCGTCATCGAGGTCGGTGGCGAACAGGTCGGCATGGCGCGGCTTCATGCCGCCGTTGCCGCACACGTACAGGTTCCAGCCGCGCTCGGTGGCGATGACGCCGAAGTCCTTGGACTGCGCCTCGGCGCATTCGCGGCTGCAGCCGGAGACTGCCGACTTGAGCTTGTGCGGCGCCCGCAGGCCCTTGTAGCGATGCTCCAGGCGAATGGCCATGGCCACGCTGTCCTGCACGCCGTAGCGACACCAGGTCGAGCCCACGCAGGATTTCACCGTGCGCAGCGCCTTGCCGTAGGCGTGGCCGGTTTCAAAGCCGGCGTCGATGAGCTCGGCCCAGATTCTCGGCAGCTCGTGCAGTTGGGCACCGAACAGATCGATGCGCTGGGCGCCGGTGATTTTCGTGTACAGGCGCCAGCGCTGCGCGATTTCCCCGAGGGCGATGAGCCTGGCCGGCGTGATCTCCCCGCCCGGTACCCGCGGCACGATGGAATAGGTGCCGTTGCGCTGCAGGTTGGCCAGGGCATGGTCGTTGGTGTCCTGCAGGCGGGCGCGATCCTCGCCGAGGATGTAGTCGTTGTCGAGGGAGGCGAGGATGGAGGCCACGGCCGGCTTGCAGATGTCGCAGCCACGGCCGCGTCCGTGCGCCGCCAGCAGCGCATCGAAGCTGCGGTAGCCGTTGACCTGGCACAGGTGGAACAGCGCCTGGCGGGTGTGGGCGAAGTGCGCGCACAGGCTTTTGTCCACCGCCACACCCATGGCGATGAGATCGGCATCGACGATGGACTGCAGCAGGCCGGCGCAGCCACCGCAGCCGCTGCCCGCCCGGGTGCCCTGGCGCACTGCCGCGACGCTGGTGCAGCCGGCGGCCACCGCCGCACCGATGCTGCCGCGGCTGACGTTGTGACAGGCGCAGATGATCGCGGTGTCCGGCAGGGCGGCTATCCCGGCGGCCGGGCTGTCCGCGGCCGGCGCCAGCAGCAGGGTTTCAGGGCGCTCGGGCAGGTCCAGGGCGTTGACGTGATACTGGTGGAGCAGGTCGTAGCCGCCGCAGTCCCCGACCAGGGTCGCCCCGAGCAGGCGCCGGCCATTGGCATCGATGAGCAGCCGCGCCCAGGTGCCGGCGCGTTCATCGCTGAACACCCAGGCCCGGGCGTCGGGGGAATGCGCACCGCGCGAATCACCGATGGCACCGACGTCCACGCCGAGAAGCTTCAGGCGCGTGCTGGTATCGGCGCCTTCGAAGCGCCGCCCGTCCACGCCCAGCAGGCAGTCTACCGCGGCCTCGGCCATGCGGTAGCCCGGCCCGACGAGGCCGATGCAGCGATCCTCGAAGGCGGCGCACTCGCCGATGGCGAGGATGGCCGGGTCGCTGCTCAGGCAGTGCGCGTCGATGAGCACACCGCCACGGCTGCCGATAGCCAGGCCGGCCGCGCGGGCGAGTTCATCGCAGGGCGTGATGCCGGCAGACCAGATGAGCAGATCGGTATCCAGTACCTCGCCGTCGGCGAAGCGCAGGCGCAGGCGGGTGTCACGGCCGGCGCCCACGGCGGTGGTCTGCCTGGCGGTGTGCACGTGCACGCCAAGGCGCTCGACGTGGTCGCGCAGAATGGCGCCGGCGCCCGGGTCCAGCTGGGTGGCCATGAGCGAGGGCGCCAGCTCCACCACGTGCGTTGTCAGGCCGAGATTGAGCAGCGCATTGGCGGCCTCCAGGCCGAGCAGGCCACCGCCGATTACCGTACCGATGCGACACTGGGTGGCGTCGGCGCGGATGGCGCCGAGATCGTCGATGGTGCGATAGACATGACAGCCGGGCCGATCGGCGCCGCGCAGCGCCGGCACGAAGGGCCTTGAGCCGGTGGCCAGCACCAGGCGGTCGTAGTGGAAGCAGCGCCCGGCGCCGGTGATGACCTGCTGGTGTTCCCGGTCGATGCGTGCCACCGGATCACCGAACCAGGCGTCCACGCCGCGGCGGGCGAAATCGTCGAAGCCGGTGAGGGCGAAGGAGGCCGGCGCCCGGCCGGCGAAGAACTCCGACAGGTGCACGCGGTCGTAGGCCGGCCGGGGCTCGGCGCCGAGCACCGTGACGTCGAAGTCGTGCCCGGCGGTCAGCAGCTGTTCGATGAAGTGCTGGCCGACCATGCCGTTGCCGACCACCACCAGGCGTTGTCTTGGCTGCAAGCCTCACCCCCTGTGAACGGGCCCGCAATCGCGGCCGGCCCTGACATGTCACAGCAGGATTGATGCCATGGGATAACTGCCTGATAACCTGCCGCGACGGTCGGCCCGCGGCGGACGCGGCCGTCACAAACGGTGCATCCCTCGTATCCCGTGCACCATAGATGCACATGTTCACCAGCCGGCGTGCTGGCCATGACAGGATGTTTTGACGGCTGTTTCACGGCCGCCTCGCCATGGTGTCAATGCGATGGAGTGTCGGCAACGGTATAGTATGGTTTCTAACTGACAGCGCGAATCCGCAGCTATGTTTCTGATTTCGATTATCAATCGCGCTACCGGCCGCCCCCCGGCGTGCGTGCTGGTCAGCCTCGCTCTGGTGCTGGCGGGCTGCGGTGCCGGCCAGGGTGACGCAGCGCCCGGCGCCACGGGCGCGCCGCCGGCCCCGGCGGTGTCGGTAGCCAGGCCCGTGCAGCGGGAAATCGTCGAGTGGGACGAGTTCACCGGCCGCATTGAAGCCAAGGATTCCGTGGAAGTGCGCGCCCGCGTCAGCGGGGTGCTGGAGCAGCGTGCGTTCGAGGAGGGCGCCCTGGTGAACAAGGGCGACTTGCTGTTCGTCCTCGACCGCGAGCCCTTCGAAGTGGACGTGGCCAATGCCGAGGCGGCGCTGGCGCGGGCCCGCGCCGAGCTGGAGCTCGCGATGAACGAGGCCGAGCGCGCCCGCCGCCTGGTGAAGCAGCGCAACATCTCCGAGGAGGAGGCGGACCGGCGCGAGTCCGAAGTCAGTGTGGCGCGCGCCAGCGTTCAGGCCGCCACGGCCGTGCTCCGCGGTGCGCGGCTGAACCTGTCATGGACGGAGATCCGGGCGCCCATCAGTGGCCGCATCAGCCGCGCCTACGTCACCCCCGGCAACCTGGTCGAAGGCGGCACCGACAATGCCACGCTGCTGGCGCTGCTGGTGTCCATCGATCCGCTGTACGTGTACTACGACGTGGATGAACGCACAGTGCTCGACTACCGGCGCCTGGCGCGCGAGGGCAAGCGGCCCAGCGCCCGCTTCGAGCGCCTGCCCGCGCAGGTCGCGCTGCTGGACGGCCAGGGCTACCGCATCGAGGGCGAAATCGACTACGCCGAACCGCGCGTGGACGAGCGCACCGGCACGGTCAACGTGCGTGCGGTCATCCCCAATCCCGGCGACCAGCTCTCGCCCGGCTTCTTCGCCCGCGTGCGCGTGCCCGGAAGCGCGCCTTACGAGGCGTTGCTGATCAACGAGCGGGCGCTGCAGTTCGACCAGGGCAACCGCTTCGTGTGGGTCGTCGGCGATGGCGACATGCCCGAGTACCGGCGGGTGGAACTGGGCCCGGTGGTTGATGGGCTGCGGGTGGTGCGTGCGGGGATCGGGGCCGAGGATCGCGTGGTGGTCGCTGGACTGCAGCGGGTACGGCCACGCAGCCCGGTGGCGCCGGAACTCGTGGACATGCCCGGCGCCGATGAGGTCGCCTTCGCTTCACCGGCGGTGTACGGCCGCGAGCCGGCGGCCGGGCAAGAGTGAACATCGCGCGGTTCTTCATCGACCGGCCGGTGTTCGCGGCCGTGTTGTCCATTGTGATCACCCTGCTGGGTGGCATTTCGCTGCTTGGGCTGCCGCTGGAGCGTCATCCCGGCATCGCGCCGCCGACGCTGGTCGTCAGCGCTTCCTACCCGGGTGCGGATTCGGCCACCGTGGCCGAGACGGTGGCCACGCCGCTGGAGCAGGAGATCAACGGCGTCGAGGACATGCTGTACATGTCTTCGCAGTCCACCAATGACGGTGACCTGCGCATCACTGTCACCTTCGGCCTCGGTACCGACATCGACACCGCCCAGGTGCTGGTGCAGAACCGCGTTGCCATCGCCGAGGCCAGCCTGCCCGAGGAAGTGCGCCGGCTCGGCGTGACCGTGCGCAAGAGTTCTCCGGACCTCTCGCTCATCATCAACCTCGTGTCCCCGGACGGGCGCTACGACGTGCCCTACCTGTCCAACTACGCGCTCATCAACATGCGCGATCGCCTGGCGCGGCTGCCGGGCGTGGGGGACCTCGTCATCTTCGGCGCGCGCGATTACTCCATGCGCGTGTGGCTCGACCCGGAGCTGATGCAGGCCCGCGGGCTGGCGGTCAGCGACGTGGTGGCCGCCATCCGCGCCCAGAACGTGCAGGTGGCCGCCGGTACCGTCGGCGAGCCGCCGACCCCGGAACGCGTGGAGCAACAGCTCACCGTGCGTACCGAGGGCCGGCTGGAGGACGCCGAGGCTTTCGCCGATGTCATCGTCCGCCGCGGCGAGGGCGGGGCGCTCACCCGCATCCGTGACATCGGCCGGGTGGAACTCGGCGCGCTCAACCAGCGCAGCACGCTGTACCTGAACGGCATGCCGACCATCGGTGTCGCGATCTTCCAGCGCCCGGAAACCAATGCCCTGGAAACCCGGGCGGCTGTCTATGCCGAGGTCGAGAAGATGGCCGCGGATTTCCCCGACGGCCTGGATTACAAGTTCGGCTTTGATACAGGCACCTTCATCAAGGAATCCATCTACGCGGTGGTGAAGGTGTTCCTGGAAGCGGCCATCGTGGTGATGGTGGTGGTGATGCTGTTCCTGCAGAGCTGGCGGGCAACGCTCATTCCCATGCTGGCGGTGCCGGTATCCATCGTCGGCACCTTCGCGATCATGGCCGCGCTCGGCTTCACGCTGAACACCCTGTCGCTGATGGCACTGGTGCTGGCCATCGGTATCGTGGTGGACGATGCCATCGTGGTGGTGGAGAACGTCGAGCGCAATCTTGCCGATGGCCTGGGCCGGCGCGACGCCACCATCAAGGCCATGGACGAGGTGTCCAGCCCGATCATCGCCACGGCGCTGGTGCTGTCGTCGGTGTTCGTGCCGGCGGCCTTCGTACCCGGCCTCACCGGGCAGTTCTACCGCGAGTTCGCCGTGGCCATCGCCGCTTCCACGGTCATCTCGGCCATCAGCTCGCTCACCTTGTCGCCGGCGCTCGCGGCGCTGTTCCTCAAGGGCCCGGATGAACCGCCGGACCGCTTGCAGCGCCTCATCGACGGCACGTTCGGCTGGGTGTTCCGCGGTTTCAACCGCGGCTTCGGCGTCCTGCGCGGCGGCTATTCCAGCCTGACCCGGCGGCTGGTGCGCCTGGGGGCCCTGGTGATGATGGCTTATCTCGGCCTGCTGGTGGCGACCTGGGCGGGCTGCCGGGCGGTGCCGGAGGG
>CAYGQN010000123.1:0-10652 GCA_964351795.1 uncultured Gammaproteobacteria bacterium | reverse complement strand
ACGGGGCTTCGGGCCAGGGGAGCGGACTCAGGCAAACACCGACGGGTCGGGCACCACCTCATCGAGTACCTTCGCCGAGGAAATCACCCCCGGCATGCCGGCCCCGGGATGCGTGCCCGCACCCACCAGGTACAGCCCTTCCACCTCCTCGCTGCGATTGTGCGGCCGGAACCAGGCCGTCTGCCACAACACCGGCTCGAGGCTGAAGGCGGCACCGCGCATGGACCACAGCCGGCTTTCGAACTCCGCCGGCGTGAGCATGTGTGAAGTAGCGATGTTCTGCGACAGCCCCGGCAGCGTGGTTTCCTCCAGGTACTGCTGGATCCTCTGGCGATAGGGCTCGGCCTGTTCCCGCCAGTCGATGCCGCTGTCGAGGTTCGGCACCGGCGAAAGCACGTAGAAGGCATCGCAGCCCGCTGGTGCCATGGACGGATCGGTGGCCGTGGGGCGGTGCAGGTACAGGCTGAAATCCTCGGCCAGTACCTTGCGCTCGAAAATGTCATTCAGCAGGCCATCGTAACGCGGGCCCAGCATGATCATGTGATGCGGTACATCGGGATACTGCTGCCGGGTGCCGAAGTACCACACGAACAGGCTCATGGAGTAGCGCGCCTTCTCCAATCGCCGATTGGTCCAGCGCTTGCGATAGCGCTCGGGCAACATGTAGCGGTAGGTCGAGGCTGCATCGGCGTTGGAAACCACCACCGGCGCATCAATGCTGGCACCCGACTTCAGGCGCACGCCGCTGACGCGGCCATCGCCTCCGACAGTGATTTCCTCCACCGGCGCATTCAGCCGCACCTCGCCCCCCTGGGACTCGATGAGTTTCACCAGCGCACGCACGATGCTGCCCGTGCCGCCCATGGCGTAGTGCACGCCGTGGCTGCGTTCAAGGTGCGCGATGAGGGCGTAGATGGCCGTAGCGGTCATCGGGTTGCCGCCGATGAGCAGCGGGTGAAAGCTGAACACCATGCGCAGGCGCGGATGGCGGATATAGCGCGACACCATACCGAACACCGAACGATAGAATTGCGTGCGGATGAGGTCCGGCGTGGTGCGCATCATCTTCCACAGCGTATCGAAGGACACCGCCAGCAATTCCTGGAAGCCCACCCGGTACAGCTCGGCACTGGCGGCCAGGAAGCGCTCGTAGCCGGGCAGGTCCTCGGGGCTGAAGCGCGCGACCTCGGCCTTCATGGCGGCATCGTCGCCGGAGTAGTCGAAGTGCTCGCCATCGTGAAAGCGGATACGGTAGTAGGGGTGGATGGCACGCAGGTCGACATCGTCGTGAAAATTGCGCCCGGCCAGTTCCCACAGTTCCTCGAGCAGGAAGGGTGCGGTGACGATGGTCGGCCCGGCATCGAAGCGGAAGCCGTCCTGCTCGTACACGTAGGCGCGACCGCCCGGCTTGTCGAGCTTCTCGCAGACCGTCACCCGATAGCCGCGGGCCCCCAGGCGGACCGCCGCCGCCAGCCCGCCGAATCCACTGCCGATCACCACTGCCGCCGGTCTGCCCGTCATGCCGTCTCCTGTGTGCCTTGTCCTGCGTCACGCGCCGGTCACCCTAACTCCCGGTGGCGCGGCCCGGTTGACTCCCATCAACTGTCAAGCAAAAATGACATACAACTGTAAACCGAGGTAGACGCCGGAGCCAGCAACGCCGCAAGCAACTGCTTCACGGCCTCTGCACTGCGCCCGCGCCTGATCGCGATGCTGCCTTTCCACGAACTGGTGCTGGCCCACATCGTCACCGGCGCGGTCGGCCTGATCACGCTGTGGGTGCCCGTGCTCGGCCGCAAGGGCGGCCGCAATCACAAGCGCTGGGGCATCGTGTTCGCACGCTCGTTGCTGGCAACCGGCGTGTTCGCCATCGGCATCAGCCTGTGCACGCTCGCCGCCCCGCTGGAGACCCATCCGTTCTGGGATGATGCCGCGCTGGTGCGGGGCGTGTTCGGCTGGATGATGCTGTACCTGGCCGTGATGACGGTCAACCTAGCCAACTACGGCCTGCTGTGCGTGCGCAATCGCAACGACCACGCCCGCAACCGCACCGCCGTGAACCTGTTCCTGCAGGGGGCCACCTTCGTCACCGCGGTGAACTGCGCTGTGCAGGGCCTGCTGCTCGGCCAGCCGCTGCTGGTGGGCATGGCCATCGTCGGTATCGCCGCCGGTATCCTGAACACGCGCTTCATCCTGCAACGCGACCCGCCACGCATGGAATGGTTGATCCAGCACAGCCGTGGCCTGGTCGGCGCCGGCATCTCTGTGTACACCGCCTTCTTCGCATTCGGGGCAGTGAACCTGATGCCCGCCCTGGCATTCAACCCGGTGCTGTGGGCAACGCCCTGCACGCTCGGTATCAGCTACCTGCTGTGGCACCAGTTCCGCATCACGCGCCAGCGGCGCACCGTCCCCATGGTGGCAGCCGGCGCCCCCTGAGGGCCTGCGACTGCCCCGACGGCCCGGGCAGCAGCAACGGACCGGGCCTCGCGCCGGCTGGGCTGGCAACGCTGGCCCGGCACACAGCGCAACCCGGGCGTGGGCGGCAGCGCAGGACGGGCCGGGCACTTCGATACGTCTTGCTGCAGTTGATGCCCCGCGCCGCCGGCATCAGCACGCCTGCACCCGGCCACGTCAACGCGCTTCAACCCCGGTGCCGTTCTCGCAGCGCCTTCGCCCGCCCCCTGGCGTCAGCCGCGGCCTGGCGCTGAACCCACGCGGGCCGGCCAGCGCAGCAGCAAATCGGCACTGTGAAACACCAGCGCACCCACCAGTGCGCTCGCCAGCCAGTACCACGCAGCGCCGATCAATGCGCAGCGCAAGGCGAGCATCAGACTGGTGCCCGCGCCGATGTTGGCAATGAGCTGGGGAGCGGCGATCCCCCCGCCACGCAGCTGACGATAGAGCAGCAGCGCGCCAAGCTCGAGGGCCACGAAGAACAGCATGAAGTCGACAATGGCCCCCGACTCGATAAAACCCTGCATGACGTGTACCCGGTTGTCATCGCCGCACCGCTCGGCGGCGGCCAAGCCTCCCACCGGACACCGAGTCTTGCAAGTCCCGTGCGGACACCGATGGCAACGGTTCAGCGCGAAGCGCGCCATGCGCTGACATGTACCGCCGCTCAAGTCGGAACACGGCGCACTGACGCAGGCGCCTTGGATCAGAGAACAGGATACCGACCGGCGAGGGGCCGTGCCCGTTCATCCTCGCCGTCGGCCGGCCCTGCTGATGGCCAGGCAAGCCCTGGAGGCTGCGCGGACACCGCGCAGATGCAGCGCCATACGCCGCGCAGCAGCGCGGCCGGAACCGGATCGAAGCCGCACAGCAACGGCGCCGGGCCCCGTGCTGGCCAGGCCCTGAGCCCTGTCACCGCGCGCCCGTGGGGGCAGCGGCCACGGGCATGGTTCACGTGCCAGTCAGCGGCAGTCGTGACAGAATACCCTTGCCGGTGTTGATGCCGGCTTCGAACGGGGGAGCGGGATGCGAACAGCAATTCAGGCAGTGGCGGCATGGTGGCTGATGCTCGCGGTGCAATCGGCTGCCGCGCTGGGCCTTGGCCCGATCACCGTCACGTCACACCTGAACCAGCCGCTGCGGGCTTCGATCCCCCTGCTCGGCACCGACATCGACGACGTCGATCGCCTCGTGGCCTTTCTCGCCGAGCCCGAGCAGTTCCGCAAGGCCGGCCTCGAGCGTCCGTTCATACTGGCCCTGCTCAAGTTCGACATCGTCAGCGGAAAGGCCGGGCCGGAGCGCATCGATGTCACCAGCGTCCGCCCCATTCGCGAGCCGGTGCTCAATTTCATCATCGAGCTGGCCACACCGGAACAGCGGGTGTTCCAGCAGTACTCGGTGCTGCTGGACCCCGGCCCGGCCCACCTGGAGCGCAGCAACGCACCGGGCCCTGCAGAACCCGCGATGCAGCAGGCGCCCGGCTCGCCCCCGTTCGAGCCGCCCCCGCTTCGCGAGCAGGCCGCCAGCGCCAGTTACGGGCCGGTCGGTGCCAGGGAGACCTTGTGGAGCATCGCCGCGGCTGTACGCCCGGACGAGCAGATCACCGTGCAGCAGATGATGCTGGCGCTGCTGCGTCGCAATCCGGAGGCCTTCACCAACGGCCGGATGGACGGTCTGCGCGAAGGCGCAACGCTGGCAGTTCCGGCCCGCGACGATATCCTCAAGGTACCGCCGGACGCGGCATTCACGCAGGTTCAGCGCCTGAACCAGGGCCCATGAGGCGCCTGGTGGGGGATGTTGACAAGCAGGCCACAACCGGTTCGGCGTTTTCTTATGCACATAGCAGCGGTATCCCTGCACTGGAATGGCGCCTGGGTGCAGGTATCCGCGCCTTAATCAGACTGAAATATTACAAGTCTCTGTATTTAAAACGAATTATGGAAATTGGCTAAAAATTGACCATTCTGAGCACAAGCCCTGAAGAATCGGCCCGACACGCCCCTGTCCGCAAACAACCAACAGAGTTATCCACAGTAATTGTGGGTAAGTCGGAGCCGGGGCGGCGCTCGGGTGGGTCGGCGTCGCAGCGGAGCCTCCACGCGCTGGCGGGCCTGTTCCTGGCCGGAACGGTCCTGGGCGCCTGCGCGGCCGCGCCACCAGCGGCACCGGCCGCACCTGAGCCAGCCACGACGGCGGCCGCGGATGCACTTGCGTTCGAGTCGGTCCTCGACGGGCGCTGCCAGATACTCAGCGACGGCGGCAAGCTGCGGGTCGTGCGCAACACCGACCCGGCACGCCGGGTCCGTTACCGCCTGGTGCGGGTATTCGCCGACACGCCCCAGGCGGGCCGCGTCACCGGCGAACTGGGCCCCGGCGAAGGGCCGGTGAAACTGGGCTGCACGCGGGTGGACGGTCGCGAGCAGCGTTGGGAAGTTCTTTCCGCCGAATTCATAGACAGCGAGACACCATGACTGCACTGAAGACACTGCTATGCATCCTGCTGACGGCAGGCCTGGCCGCACCGGCCACCGCAGAGGAACCGGCCGCGGCCGAATCCAGCCGTACACCCGGCGACCTGCGCAACGAGGACAGGGTGGCCATGGTTGGCTACGTGAACGAGTACGGGCGCTGCCTGCGCGAACGGAGCATGGCGCTGCTGGCCGGCGCCGAGGACGTACGGGTGGTCGTCGACCAGGCCATGCAGGAATGCGAGAAACACATGGATGCGCTGCGCCAGGATCTCGCCGAGCGGCGGGTCGACCCGGGCTTCGCCGAGCATTTCGCCGAAGGCATGAAGAAACGGACGGTGCGGAAATTGCTGCCCGAGGTGATGGCCGGTCAGGGCCGGCGCTGACCGGCCGCCGCCTCCGCGGCCGAGGGCTCGCCAGGCGCCCGGATCAGCGGTTCCAGCTCCTCCAGGGCACGGCGGTAGACGGTCCGCTTGAACGACACCACATCGCGCACCGGGCGCCAGTAGTGTACCCAGCGCCAGGCATCGAATTCCGGCGTATCGCCTGCCCCGAGATTGAAGGCCGACTCCTCGCCCACCAGGCGCAGGGCGAACCACATCTGCTTCTGGCCGATGCACACGGGGTGGCTGTTGCGCCGGATGAAGCGCCGCGGCAGGCGGTAGCGCAGCCAGCCGGCAGTGCTGCCGATGACTTCCACGTGCGCCGGGTCGAGGCCGGTCTCCTCCTGCAACTCGCGGAACATCGCCTGCTCGGGTGATTCCTCGCGCTTGATGCCGCCCTGGGGAAACTGCCAGGCGTTCATGCCCACCCGGCGGCCCCAGAACAACCGGCCGGCATCGTTGAAAATGATGATGCCGACATTGGCGCGAAATCCCTCGTCGTCAATCATCGTGATTCAAGCTCCTGCCGGCCGGCTGCCGGAACTCAGCCGAGCAGCTTGCGGATGGCCGCCTGCTCCTCGGCGAGTTCGGCCTCGGTAGCCTGCATGCGCTCGCGGCTGAAGTCGGTGACGGAAAGGCCCTGCACGATGCTGTAGTCGCCACCGCTGCAGGTTACCGGGAAAGAGTACATCAGACCCTCGGCCACCCCGTAGCTGCCGTCGCTGACGATGGCCATGGACGTCCAGTCCCCCTCGGCCGTGCCGCGCACCCAGTCGCGCATGTGCTCAAGGGCGGCATTGGCCGCCGAGGCTGCACTCGAGGCACCACGGGCATCGATGATCTCGGCGCCGCGCTTGGCTACGCGCGGGATGTACTGGTCGCGGTACCAGCCCTCGTCCACCAGCGACAGGGCCGGCGAACCGCCGACCTCGGCGTGGTGCAGGTCCGGGTACTGGGTCGTGGAGTGGTTGCCCCAGATGGTCACCCGGCGGATGTCGTTGACGGACTTGCCGGTCTGGTTGGCCAGCTGCGCCATGGCCCGGTTGTGATCCAGGCGGGTGAGCGCCGAGAAGCAGCGCGGGCTCAGGTCCGGGGCGCTCTGCTGCGCCGTCCAGGCATTGGTGTTGGCCGGGTTGCCCACCACCACCACCTTGACCGCGCGGCTGGCGTTGTCGTTCAGGGCCTTGCCCTGGACCTTGAAGATGCCGCCGTTCTGCTCCAGCAGGTCGCTGCGCTCCATGCCGGGCCCGCGCGGCTTGGCACCCACCAGCAGGGCGCAGTCCACGTCCTTGAAGGCGACGTTGGCATCATCGGAGGCCACCACGCCGGCAAGCAGCGGGAAGGCGCAGTCCTCGAGTTCCATGACCACGCCATCAAGCGCCTTCAGGGCCGGCGTGATCTCCAGGAGCTGGAGAATGACCGGTTGATCCGGGCCGAGCATCTCACCGGCGGCGATACGGAACAGCAGGGAGTAGGAGATCTGGCCGGCGGCTCCCGTGACGGCGACGCGTACTGGCGATTTCATGGCTTTACCTTTCAGTTCGTTGAATCGTTACGGCGCCCGTCGGCCGCAAGGCCGTGGACGCATGGTTTACGGTGGATGTGCCCCGCAAGCGCCGGCCGGAGCGCCCCGGCATGGTCCCGGAGCGGCCAGGCAGGCAGTCGGCGCGCGCCCTGCAACGGGGCCTTCGCCCCGCCAGCGCGCCTGTCCGGTTCCCCCCGCGGGGGAGGATACCCGCTGGCCCGGAAACCCGGCAAGCGCCAGCCCCCTCGACGCGGGCCTCCAGCACACCCGGAAACGGCCGCTAAGCGGGTGAGATTTCTGGACTTTAGTCAACCATGAAGTATGATGCGCAAGGACACGGAAACGCATTCATGAGTCCAGGATCACCGGTGCGAGGACACGCCTGGGAACACCGCTCCGCGCATCGTGACCGGCGACCGAATCCGAGCCGTCCTGAGTTCCCATTGCGGAGACCCTGATCAATGCCCATGCCCGAGCCTTCCTGCCTGTCCGGCGGTAATGCCGCGTACCTCGAAGACCTCTACGAAAGCTGGCTGGCGGACCCCGCCAGCGTATCCGACGCCTGGCAGCGCTATTTCGCCTCCCTGGGCAGCGGCCCGGGCACCGAGCGTGCCCACGGGCCTGTCCGCGAGGCCTTCCGCGTGGCCACCAGCCGGCGCCGTGCCGTCAGCGCGGCCCCGGCCACCGCCGCCGGCGACTTCGACCCGGACGTGCATCGCAAGCAGGTCTCGGTGCTGCAGCTCATCAATGCGCACCGCTTCCTCGGTCACCGCCAGGCCGACCTCGACCCGCTGAACCAGCACGAGCGCCCCGAGGTGCCCGAGCTGGACCCGGCCCACCACGGCCTGACCGAGGCCGACATGGACAAGGTGTTCAACACCGGCTCGCTGTTCGGCCCGGCCGAGGCGAAGCTGCGCGACATCCTGCACATCGTGCGCAGCACCTACTGCCACACCATCGGCGCCGAGTACATGCACATCAACGACACCGCCCAGAAGCGGTGGATCCAGGAACGCCTGGAGGGCAACCTCGGCCGCCCGTCCTACAGCAAGGGCAAGCGCCTGGAGGTGCTCGAACGCGTGGTCGCGGCGGCCACGCTGGAGGAATACCTGCACACCCGCTACGTGGGCCAGAAGCGCTTCTCGCTGGAGGGCGGCGAGTCGATGATCCCGCTGGTGGACCAGATCATCCAGCGCACCGGCGAGCATGGCACCAAGGAGGTGGTCATCGGCATGGCCCATCGCGGCCGCCTCAACGTGCTGGTGAACATCGTTGGCAAGCGCCCGGGCGAGCTCTTCGACGAGTTCGAGGGCAAGAACCGCGCCGATGAGGGCTCCGGTGACGTCAAGTATCACCTTGGCTACTCGGCGGACCTCGCCAGCCCCGGCGGCCCGGTGCACGTGACCCTGGCCTTCAACCCCTCGCACCTGGAGATCATCGACCCGGTGGTGGAGGGCTCGGTGCGTGCCCGCCAGGAGCGGCGCAACGACACGACCCGCAACAGCGTTCTGCCGCTGCTCATCCATGGCGATGCGGCCTTCGCCGGCCAGGGCGTGGTCATGGAAACCTTCAACCTCTCGCAGACGCGCGGTTACAGCACCGGCGGCACCGTGCACATCATCGTCAACAACCAGATCGGCTTCACCACCAGCGATCCCCTGGACTCGCGCTCGTCGCTTTACTGCACCGACGTCGCCAAGATGGTCCAGGCGCCAATCTTCCATGTGAACGGCGACGATCCGGAAGCGGTGACCTTCATCGCCGAGCTGGCGCTGGACTACCGGATGGAGTTCAACAAGGATGTCGTCATCGACATCATCTGCTATCGCAAGCACGGCCACTCCGAGGCCGACGAGCCGGCGGCCACCCAGCCGCTGATGTACAAGGCGGTGCGCCAGCACCCGGGGGTGCGCAAGCGCCACGCCGATCGCCTGATCGCCGAGCAGGTCATCGACACCGACACGCCCGAGCAGATGCGCAAGGACTATATCGCCCGCCTGGAGGCGAACGAGATCGTCTCGCGCCCGCACGTGCCGAACGTGAACAACCCCTATCTCATCAACTTCGAACCCTACAAGGGCGGCAAGTGGAACGACGGGATTGACACCACCCTGTCACGCGAGCGCATCGAACGGCTGACCGGCGTACTCACCACGGTGCCGGAGGACTTCAAGCTGCACCGGGCCGTGGAGCGCCTGATGGAGGCCCGCCGCCAGATGGGCGCGGGCGAGACCCCGATGGACTGGGGCTATGCCGAGAACCTGTGCTATGCAGCCCTGCTGGAGGACGACACCCCGGTGCGCATCTCCGGCCAGGACAGCGCGCGCGGCACCTTCTTTCACCGTCACGCCGTGATTCACAACACCGACAACGGCGAGACCTTCCTGCCGCTGCAGCATGTCAAGGACGACCAGGCCAACTTCCTGGTCATCAACTCCACGCTGTCCGAGGAAGCGGTGCTCGCGTTCGAATTCGGCTACGCCGCGGCGGAGCCGAAATCCCTGGTCATCTGGGAAGCGCAGTTCGGCGACTTCGCCAATGGCGCGCAGGTGGTCATCGACCAGTTCATCGCCTCCTGCGAAGCGAAGTGGGGCCGTCTGTGCGGCCTGGTGATGCTGCTGCCGCATGGTTACGACGGCCAGGGCCCCGAGCATTCCTCGGCACGCCTGGAGCGCTACCTGCAGCTGTGCGCGGAAATCAACATGCAGGTGTGCATTCCCAGCACCCCGGCGCAGATGTTCCATATGCTGCGCCGGCAGGTGATGCGCCCGTTCCGCCGGCCACTGGTGGTGATGAGCCCCAAGAGCCTGCTGCGGCACAAGCTGTCGACCTCCTCGCTGGAGGACATCACCGAGCGCAGCTTCCAGCCGGTCATCGGCGAAATCGATGATATCGACCCGGACAAGGTCACCCGCGTTCTGGCCTGCAGCGGCAAGGTGTATTTCGACCTGCTGGAGGCGCGCCGGCAGCACGAAATCGACGACATCGCGATATTCCGTATCGAACAGCTCTACCCCTTCCCGCGCGAGGAGGTGGAGGCGGTCATCCGCCAGTACCCCAACGCCCGGGAGGTGCTCTGGGTGCAGGAGGAGCCACGCAACCAGGGCGCCTGGGTGTACCTGCTGGCACGGCTGCACCTGTTCGGCTGCCTGCGCGAGGACCAGCAGCTCATGCTCGTGGCGCGACCCTACTCCGCGTCGCCGGCGGTGGGCTACATGCGCCTGCACATTGAACAGCAGCAGGCCCTGATCAACGAATCCCTGCGCCTCGAGGCCTTCGCCGAGAGCGAGCAGAAACGAGCCTGATCGCGGCGTCGGCCGGATCCAGCAAAGGAGAAGAACGTGGAAGTTGAAGTGAAGGTGCCGCAACTGGCCGAGTCCGTCGTCGACGCAACCCTGATGGCGTGGCAGAAAGCCGAAGGCGAAGCCGTTACCGAAGGTGAGAATCTCATCGACCTGGAAACCGACAAGGTCACCCTGGAGGTAACGGCCCCGGCAAGCGGCGTCCTTAAGAAGATCGTGATGAACGAGGGCGACACGGCCGAGCCCGACGACGTGATCGCCATCATCGATACCGAGGGCCAGGCCAGCGCCCCGGCTGGTGGTGAGGCGGGCGCCGACGCCGGCGCCGGCAAGAAGGCCGAAGCATCCGAGGAGGCCGAAGCATCCGACGATGCCGAGACGGCCGCGGCCGAAGGGGACGAAGCCGCCCAGAGCCCTGCCGTGCGCAAGCTCATCGCCGAGAACAACCTGAACGCCGCCGACATCACCGGCAGCGGCAAGGGCGGACGCATCACGAAAGAGGACGTGCAGGCCCACC
>CAYGQN010000122.1:0-10683 GCA_964351795.1 uncultured Gammaproteobacteria bacterium | reverse complement strand
CCTTCCGCCTGACCTACCAGGCCATCGCCGAACGACTGCTGCACGCCCCGGAAGCCAAGCAATGAGCACCAAGCCCTTCCCCGTCCTGGCCCGCGACCGGCTGGCCGACCGTTTGCTGATCGGCATGCTGATACCCTCGGTGAACACCAGCTTCGAACCCGAATGCGCCGCGATGCGCCCGCCCGGCGTGAGCCATCAGACCGTGCGTTTCCTGGTGCCGGACATGGCCATCAACGATGATGCGGACTTCGACCGCATGATGGCGAGCATGCCCGAGGCGGTCGGCGGCGCCCTGGAGGCGCTGCAGTCCCTGGCCCCGGATCGCGTGCTGCTGGGGCTGTCCACCGAAGCTCTGCCGGGGGGCGAAGCCGCCGGCAACGCGCTCGCGGCCCTCATCGCCGAGGCGACCGGCGCGCCGGTGAACTGCTCGACACCGGCCTGCACCGCGGCGCTGACGGCCCTGGGGGCCCGCCGCATCGGCATCCTGGCCCCGTTCATGCCCTCGGGCGCCAACCGCGCGGCCGATTATTTCCGCGGCAAGGGCTTCGAGGTCGCTGCCGTGGAGGCGCTGGCCATCGACTCGCCGCGGGCTTATCCGCGCCAGCCCGTCGAACGCCTGCTCGCCGCGGCGAAGACGCTGGCCGCGGCAGGCGCCGATACGCTCCTCCAGGTCGGTACCAACCTGCCAACCACCGACCTGGCCGAGCGCATCGAGGCCGAGACCGGCCTGCCCTGGGTGTCGGTCACCACGGCCAGCTACTGGCAGTGCCTGCGCGAGGCCGGCATCGACGATCGGCTGGAGGGCTTCGGCCGCCTGTTCGCCGGCCACTGACAAGCGCCCACCGGCACGGCCCATGCCGTGCCGGTGGGACCGCGCTCAGGCCGGGGCCGTGGCCGTGCCGCGCAGCCGGGCCCGCAGCTCCCGGGTGGCCTCGACATCCACCGTGCCGCTGGCACTGTCGAGTACCACGCCGTAATCACGCCGGGCCGCCTCCGCAGTGGTGAAGCCGTCCAGCACATCGGCCGCCACCAGCGCCGGATCGCGCTCCAGCGGATCCCCGTAGCCCCCGGAACTCGGGACGATGATCTCGATGGTATCGCCGGCCCGCAGCTGGTTGCCGGTGAATTTCGAGGGCCAGGATTCCTCGTCGGCCAGGCCGCGATTCTTGATGATGGCGGCATTGCGGCCCTCGTGCCCGCCGAAGATCCCCCAGGGCGGATCCGAGTCATGCCGATCACCCTCGCAGGACACCAGCGCATCGACCAGCATCCGGTTGACCCGGACCATGCCCAGGCCGCCTCGCCACTTGCCCGCCGCGCAGGCTTCGTCGCGCAGCTCGTAGCGCTCGGTGCGCATCGGGTAATTCCATTCCAGCTCTTCGATGGGATTGTTGCGGGTGTTGGCGATGAGGCAGTCCACCGAATCCATGCCGTCACGATCCGGGCGACCGCCGTAGGAGCCCTCGTCCACCTCCAGGTACACCCAGTACTCGCCCCGCTCGGTGTCCCAGCCCGAGTAGGACACAAAGCCCAGGTGCGCGGAGTTGCCGGCGGTTATGCGCTCGGGGATCACCGGCGCCAGCGCCTTGAGCACCAGGTCCACCGCCCGCTGCGGCTGGCAGAAGCGCGCGAAACACGAGCGCGGGAAATTCGGATTGAAAATGGAGCCCTTCGGGGCGATGACGTTGATGGGCCGGCCCATGCCCTCGTTCTGCGGCACGAACACCGGGTAGGCCTGCTCGTCCAGGAAGATCATGCGGGTGATGAAGGCCATTGACGATACCGTGGTGCCCTCGAAGGGACAGTTGTAGGCCGTGGGCACTTCGTCGCTGGAGCCGGTGAGATCGTAGGTGATCTCGTCGCCCTGCTTGATGACCTTCACCTTCACCGGCAGTCGCACGCCGCGATTGACACCATCGTCGTCCAGCCAGCCGGTATCGGTCTCGTACACGCCGTCGGGGATCTTGGCAATCTCCTGGCGCAGCATGGTTTCGGAGTAGTTCATCCAGTGCTGGCTGGCGTTGTGCAGGGCTTCCAGGCCGTAGCGGGTGACCAGTTCCAGGAAGCGTCGGTTGGCCAGCTCACAGGCGGCGATCATCGCCTGCAGATCCCCGCGGTTGAAGGTCGGCGTGCGCACGTTGTCCAGAATGTGCTGCCACACGTGGGGCTGCCATTCACCGGCGCGGGCAATCTTCACCGCCCGGTAGATGTTGCCCTCGGCGTAGATGTCCACGCAGTTGATGTTGATGCCGGGCGAGGCGCCGCCGATGTCCAGCAGGTGTGCCGAGGCGCCGGAGAAGCCGATGAGTTCCCCCTGGTGGAAAATCGGGATGACGATGCAGCAGTCGGGCGAATGCGTTGCGCCGGCGTAGGGATCGTTGTGCAGGATGATGTCACCCTCGTGGATGTCATCGCCCAGCAGCCGGATGACGTTCTGCACGATCTTGGGCATGGCGCCCATGAACATCGGGGTGGAGTCGGATTCGGCGATCATGTGGCCCCGGGTATCGAAGATACCGGCGCCGAGATCCTCGGATTCGCGGATGATCGACGAGTAGGCCATGCGGTACAGCACGCCGGCCATTTCCTTGGCGATGGCCTGGAAGGCACCACCGATGACCCGCATCAGCACCGGATCCTTCATGGCGCCGTGCTCGTGCCGGGCAATTGCCGCCGACACGTCCACGACCAGGTTGCCGAAGGCGTCCACCGTGACCACGCAATCCGGGGGCACAACGGTCGTGGTGTCGTACTGCTCGATGATGGCCGGGCCCTCGATGCGATCGCCGGCATTCAGCAGCGCCCGATCATAGAACGGGGTACGCATGCGTTCGGCGGCGCCGCCACGGTCGAACACGACCTCGCGTTCGTCGATGCGGGCGGCGGACACGTCACCGTCACCGTCCGGCAGCTGCGGCCACTGCACCTGCGGAATGCGGCCGAGCGCGATGACCCGGATATTGATGATGTCCACCGGCGTGTCGAAGCGATGCCCGTACTCGGCCTCGTGCGCCTTGTGAAAGGCCTCGATGGTGGCGGCAACCCAGGCGTCGTCGATGTCACCGGCCGGGACTTCGAAGCGGACCTCGTAACCCTGGCCGGAGTAACGGCAGTCGGCCAGTCGCCGGAGCATGCGCCGGTCGGCCGGAATACCATCGTCGTCGAGCTGCGCCAGCGCCCGCGCCATCAGCTCCTCGTAGCGCGATTGCAGGCGCTGCGTATCCGGGTTGTTCAGGGACTGGCGCTCGGTGGCCATGTACTCGTGCTGCATGTCGGTCGCGAGCAGACCGGTGGCCGAGAGAATGCCCGGGTGCGGCGGCACCAGGACATTCGGCACTTCCAGTTCAATGGCGATCTCGGCGGCGAACAGCGGTCCGGCGCCGCCGGCGGCCACCAGGGTGAAATCGCGCGGATCATAGCCCCGACGCACGCTGTTGAGCTCGATGGCCTGCACCATCCCGAACTTCTGCACCTGCAGAACGCCAAGCGCCGCGTCGTCCGCGCCCATGCCGAGCTGGCTGGACAATTCGGCGATGACACCCCGGGCGAGGTCCTCGTCCAGGGTCATGCCGCCGCCGACCAGGCCGCGATCCGGGCGCAGCCGTCCGAGCACGACCTGGGCGTCGGTGGAGGTCGGCAATTCACCGCCGCGGCCATAGCAGGCCGGGCCTGGATAGGCGCCGGCGGACTGCGGTCCGACCCGGAACACGCCGCCGGCATCCACCCAGGCGATGGAGCCGCCACCGTGTCCGATGGCGTCGATGTCGACCATGGGCACCATCGCCTGGTAATCACCCACCAGCGTATCCAGCAGGTGCCGCATGCGCAGCTCGCCGTCAACGGCCACGCCGATGTCAGCGGAGGTGCCGCCGATGTCCAGCGTGAACACGCGGTCGAAACCGGCCATGCGCCCGGCCCAGATCCCGCCGATGAGACCACCCACCGGCCCAGACATCATCAGGTTGACCGGCTGGCGCATCGCATCGCGCACGTTCACCATCCCGCCCGAGGACTGCATGAGCTGCACCGGCCGATCAAAGCCGGCCGCGCGGATGGCGTCATCGAAGCGCTCCAGGTAGCGCGAGACCTTCGGTCCCACGTAGGCGTTCAGCGCGGTAGTGGAGAATCGCTCGAATTCCCGGTACAGCGGCACCACCTCGCTGGATACCGACACGTAGGCTTCGGGGAACTCCTCTTCAATGATGTCGCGGATGCGCTGCTCGTGGGCCGGGTTCAGGTAGGAATGCAGCAGGCACACGGCCACCGCCTCGACACCGGCGGCGCGCAGCTGGCGCACGCGCTCGCGGACCTCGTCCTCATCCAGCGCCGTGATGACCTCGCCGGCCGGCGCGGTGACACGTTCGGAGACCACCAGGCGGTTACGCCGGCGCACCAACGGCCGGGTCTGCCAGGGCAGGTCCTGCTGCAGGGAGAAATTCAGCGGCTTCTTGTGGCGCGCGATATGCAGAATGTCGCGAAACCCGGCGGTGGTGATCAGCCCGACCTCGGCACCGTTGTGCTCGAGCGCGATATTGGTGGCGACAGTGGTGCCGTGCAGGATGAGATCGATATCCTGCAAGCGCACGCCGGCCTTGGCGCACAGTGCCTGTACGCCCTCGACCACGGCGCGCGAGGGATCATCGGGCGTGGACGGCAGCTTCTGGACAACGCTGCTGCCGGCTTCCTCGTCGACCAGGATAAGGTCGGTGAACGTGCCCCCCACGTCGATACCGATTCGCTTCATGACGCAACTCCCGTGCTGGATGAATGGCTGGCGGGACGCGGCCCCGAAGGCTCTCTGGCCCGGCGCGGCTCGCCGCAGTCAGGCGCGGCCCGGGGGCCGCAGCGCAACATGGTCAGCATAGCCAAGCGCCTGATATACAACAATATTTAACTAGATAAACCTTAGCTGCTGTTTTCCCTCACTTTCTCATTGATTTCGTTCAGGATAGTTAACATATCAACAGTGGCAGCGGGCCAGCCGGGCAGGCAGGCGCCGCGGATCCGGCAGGCGAAAAAAAACCCCGCCCGCCGTGACCGGCGAACGGGGCTGGTACTGGTGCCCGGGAGGGCGGCCCGTCAGGCGCTCTTGGCGCTGCCGAACTGCTCTTCCTCGGTGGAACCGGTAAGCGCCGTCACCGAGGACGCGCCGCCCTGGATGACGGTGGTGACGTCGTCGAAATAACCGGCGCCCACTTCCTGCTGATGGCTGGCGAAGGTGTAGCCACGTTCCTTGGCGGCGAATTCCTTCTCCTGCACCATTTCCACGTACGCAGTCATGCCGTTGCGCACGTATTCGTAGGTCAGGTCGAACATGTTGTACCACATGTTGTGAATACCGGCCAAAGTGATGAACTGGTACTTGTAGCCCATGGCACCGAGCTCGCGCTGGAACTTCGCGATGGTGGCGTCGTCCAGGTTCTTCTTCCAGTTGAACGAGGGCGAGCAGTTGTAGGCCAGCAGCTGGTTCGGGTACTGCTTCTTGATGGCTTCGGCGAAGGTGCGCGCCTCGTCGAGATCGGGCACGGCGGTTTCACACCACAGCAGGTCGGCGTAGGGCGCGTAGGCAAGACCACGCGAGATGGCCTGGTCGATGCCGGCGCGGGTCACGTAGAAGCCCTCGCCGGTGCGCTCGCCGGTCACGAACTCGCGATCGTACTCATCGACATCGGAGGTCAGCAGGGCCGCGGCATTGGCGTCGGTGCGCGCCAGCAGCACGGTCGGCACACCGGCCACGTCGGCAGCCAGGCGGGCGGCGATGAGCTTCTGCACCGCTTCCTGGGTGGGCACCAGCACCTTGCCGCCCATGTGTCCGCATTTCTTCACGGAGGCCAGCTGGTCCTCGAAGTGCACACCCGAGGCACCGGCCTCGATCATGGCCTTCATCAGCTCGTGCGCGTTCAGCACGCCACCGAAGCCCGCCTCGGCATCGGCGACGATGGGGGCGAAGTAATCGATGTCGCCGTTTTCCTTGGACCACTGGATCTCGTCAGCGCGCTTGAAGGCGTTGTTGATGCGGCGAACCATGACCGGCACGGAATTGACCGCGTACAGCGACTGGTCCGGGTACATCGTCTCGGAGGTGTTGCCGTCGGCGGCCACCTGCCAGCCGGACAGGTAGATGGCCTTGATGCCGGCCTTCACCTGCTGCACGGCCTGGCCACCGGTGATGGCGCCGAGGCAGTTGATGTAGTCCTCTTCGTTGACGAGCTTCCACAGCTTCTCGGCGCCGCGGCGCGCCAGCGTGTGCTCGACCTGCACGCTGCCGCGCAGGCGCACGACATCAGCGGCGGAATAGGTGCGCGTGACATCGGCCCAGCGCGGGTTGTCCTGCCAGTCCTTTTCCAGGGCTGCGATCTGTTCCTGCTTGTTCATGGTTGATGTTCCTCCAGTCGGTCAATCCAGCAGTTCATAGGCTTTGGTTGTCAGAAATTCCGGCAGGTCATCCTGCGTCACGAGGTCGATGAGCACCTTCGCCGCTGCATCGAAACGGCGGGCGGCAAAGCCATCGCCGGATTCTTCCCTGATCTGGGCGACTTCCTGCTCGATGAGCCGCTCGACCAGGCCACGATCAATGTCCGTACCGTCCTCCAGCCGGCCCTCGGGGTAGCGTACCCACTGCCAGAGCTGGGTCCGGGAAATCTCGGCCGTGGCCGCGTCTTCCATCAGGTTGTTCAGAGGCACGCAGCCCTGGCCGCCAATCCAGGCCTCCGTGTAGCGCAGCGCCGCGCCGACATTGTCGAGCAAGCCGGCCATCGTAATGCTGCCCTCGGGCACCTTCAACAGGTCCGCGGCGGTCACGGTCACGTCGTCACGCTTGTTGGCAATCTGGTTGGCGCCTTCCATGTGCTCGTCGAAAATCGCCATGGCCACCGGCACCAGGCCCGGATGGGCCACCCAGGTTCCGTCGTGCCCGTTCCTGACCTCCCGCAGCTTGTCGTCACGGACCTTGGCGATCGCGCGCTCGTTGGCCTCGGCATCGGACTTGATGGGGATCTGCGCCGCCATGCCGCCGATGGCGTGGATGCCACGTCGATGGCAGGTCTGGATCACGAGCCTGGAGTAGGAACTGAGGAAATGCACGGTCATGCCGATCTGCGCGCGATCCGGCAGCACGAACGCCGGATGGGCGCGAAAGGCCTTGATCATGCTGAAGATGTAGTCCCAGCGACCGCAGTTCAGGCCGGCCGAGTGCTCACGCAGCTCCCACAGGATCTCGTGCATCTCGAAGGCGGCCAGTATGTGCTCGATGAGCACCGTGGCGCGGATGCTGCCGCGCGGGATGCCGAGGGCGTCCTGGGCGAAGTTGAACACGTCGTTCCACAACCGCGCCTCGAGGTGGCTCTGCAGCTTCGGGAGGTAGAAATAAGGCCCGCTGCCGCGGGCCAGCAGCTCGGCGGCGTTATGGAAGAAGTACAGGCCGAAATCGAACAGCGAGCCGGACATCACCTCGCCGTCGACAAGCAGATGCTTCTCGTCCAGGTGCCAGCCGCGCGGGCGCACCAGCAGGGTGGCCACCTGCTCGTTCAGGCTGTAGTGCTTGCCGTTCGGGGCGGTGAAGTCGATGTCCCGGCGCACCGCGTCGCGCATGTTCAGCTGCCCCTCGACCATCTGCGGCCAGGTGGGGCTGGAGGAATCCTCGAAATCCGCCATGAAGGTCCGCGCGCCCGAGTTCAGGGCGTTGATCACCATCTTGCGGTCCACCGGGCCGGTGATTTCCACTCGCCGGTCCTGGAGATCGGCCGGAATGGCGGCCACCGTCCAGTCCGACTCGCGGATCTCGCGGGTGGCGGGCAGGAAGTCGGGCATCTCGCCGGCATCGAGCCGGGCCTGGCGTTCGCCACGGGCACCCAGCAGCAGCTGCCGGCGGGGTTCGAATTCGCGCGCCAGGCTGGCGAGGAAGTCCAGTGCGTCGTCGGTCAGCAGGCTGTCATAGCCCGGGGCCATCGGGCCGCCGATGATCACGCCCGGCGGCGTTGCGCGCTCACGGGTGTTGGTCGACATTCGAAACCTCTCGTCTCATTTCGGATGATGGTGCGATGCACCGGGAAGGCCCGCATCAGCCGCCAGCGGCACGGGTCACATCAGCAAAGGTAGGTTGCAGTGCATCATTTGACAAGTTAAATCTTTTAATAATATGTATTAACAAAAGCAGAGGGTCGGGTATGAGCAGGGAAACCACGGCGCGCCGCGCCTACTACAAGCAGAGCCGCCTCAAGCAGTTGCGGGCGTTTTGCCATGCGGCACGCAGTGGCAGCGTGTCGGCCGCCGCCGAGCGCATGCACCTGAGCCAGCCGTCGGTGTCGCTGCTGATCCGGGCGCTGGAATCGGAGCTGGACACCCGGCTGTTCGAGCGCCACGGCCCGCGGATCCGGCTGTCTGCCGAGGGCAGCATCCTGCTGGAACTGGCCGAACCACTGGTCGACGGGATGGACAGCCTGGCCGAGGCCTTTGCCGAACGTTGCGGAAGCCTGACCAGCGGCCAGATTGATATCGCCGCCGGGGAATCGAGCACCCTGTACCTGCTGCCGCCCATCGTGCAGGAATTCGCCAGCCTGTACCCGGACATCCGCTACAAGCTGCATAACATCACCGGCGACAAGGCCGTGGAACTGCTGCGCAGCGGCGAGGTGGACCTGGCGGTCGGGCCGCTGCCGCAGGTGCCCGGTGACATCGAATACCGGCCGCTGTTCGACTATCGGCCCATGCTCATCATGCCCCGCGGCCATGCCCTCACGCAGCGGTCACAGCCGACACTGGAGGATATCGCTGCCTACGGGCTGGTGCTGCCGCCGCGGCACCTGAACACCTGGCGCATCGTGGAAGTCGTGTTCCGCGAACACGGGGTGCACTACGATGTGGTGCTTGAGGCCGGTGGCTGGGAAGTCATCAAGGAATACGTGCAGGCCGGCCTCGGCGTCTCGATCGTCACGTCCATATGCCTGCGGGGCGATGAGCCGCTTACCGCCGTACCGCTGGACGCCTACTTCCCGCGCCACAGCTACGGCCTGATCCTGCGGCGCGGCAAAACACTGTCGCCGGCGGCCCGGCGCTTCGTGGAGATACTGGCGCGCCACGGTAACCTCGAACCCGCCGCGGAGTCGCTCACTATTGCTGCAAGCCCATGATTGGCAAAGCGGGAAACGTTTATTCACCGGGGTCGGGGCGGGTGTGTAGACAGACATACATGCCCACGTATAATTGAATCGAAACCGGTCAACAGGGGCAGTTGAAGGAGCTGAGGCAGCCGCGGTTGAAGACAGTGCTCACGCCTTCGGAACCAGGGTCCCGCGCCGGACCAGCAGGCGCCCGCACGCCGGGGCGTCGATGCCGACCGCCGGCCCCGAATCACCACGCCCCGGGCCAGATGGCGCCCACCCATCCGACCGTCACACCGCAGCCACAGATTGCACACTTGAACCATGGCAGACGAGCCGAACAATCCCAGACACAGCCAGGACGACGGCCTCGCACTGCAGGAGGCGAAGCCCAGGCTCAAGAAGCCGCCACTGTACAAGGTCATCCTGCTGAACGACGACTACACGCCGATGGAGTTCGTGGTCCACGTGCTGGAGCGCTTCTTCAGCAAGGACCGCCCGACCGCCACGCGCATCATGCTGGAGGTGCACACGCGCGGCCAGGGAACCTGCGGAATCTACACCCGCGAAATCGCCGAAACCAAGGTATCGCAGGTCAACGCCTACTCCCGCGAGAACCAGCACCCCCTGCTCTGCACGCTCGAGCAGGCCTGACACCCGACCACAAGGTAATCCGATGCTGAGCCGCGAACTGGAAGTAACCCTGAATCTCGCATTCAAGGACGCACGCGAGCAAAGACACGAGTTCATGACAGTCGAGCATCTGCTGCTCGCCCTGCTCGACAACCCGACCGCGGCCAAGGTCCTGAAGGCCTGTGGCGCCAACCTCAACGAGCTGCGCCACGAGCTGACCAACTTCGTGCGTGAGAACTCGCCGCTGCTGCCCGATGAGGACGACCGCGACACCCAGCCCACGCTCGGCTTCCAGCGCGTGCTGCAGCGGGCGGTGTTCCATGTGCAGTCCTCGGGCAAGAAGGAGGTCACCGGCGCCAACGTGCTGGTCGCCATCTTCGGCGAGCGCGAGTCCCAGGCCGTGTACCTGCTCAACCGCCAGAGCATCACCCGCCTGGACGTGGTCAACTGCATCTCCCACGGCATCTCCAAGGTGGGCGAGGAAGAGGCCCGCGAGGAGCCCCAGGCAGGCACCGAGGAGGAGGCCGAGCAGGGCGAGGGCAAGAGCAACCCGCTCGACAACTTCTGCGCCAACCTCAACCGCCAGGCCGAAGCGGGCAAGATCGACCCGCTCATCGGCCGTGAGAACGAAATCGAGCGCACCATCCAGATCCTCTGCCGGCGGCGCAAGAACAACCCGCTGTTCGTCGGCGAGGCCGGGGTCGGCAAAACCGCCATCGCCGAGGGCCTGGCCAAGAAAATCGTCGACGGCGAGGTGCCCGACATTCTTGCCGACGCCACCATCTACTCGCTCGACCTCGGCGCCCTGCTCGCCGGCACCAAGTACCGCGGCGACTTCGAGAAGCGCCTGAAGGCGGTGCTCGGCCAGCTCAACCGCGAGCCCGGTGCGGTGCTGTTCATCGACGAGATCCACACCATCATCGCTGCCCGCGCGGCCTCCGGTCGCGTCATG
>CAYGQN010000121.1:0-10690 GCA_964351795.1 uncultured Gammaproteobacteria bacterium | reverse complement strand
ACCGGCACGCTCACCCGCAACGAGATGATGGTGGCCAGCGTGGTCATCGACAGCGGGCGGTACTCGGTGGGCGGCAGTGGCTACGCCCCCGAGGGTGAGCTGCTGGCAGAGGAGTCAGGGGCGCCTGCCGGCGACGGCGGCGGCCTTGAGGCCTTTGCGCGCGCGGCCGATCTGTGCAACGACGCGGCCCTGCACTGCTCAGCAGAGCACTGGCAGGTGGAGGGCGATCCGATGGAGGGCGCGCTGAAGGCGCTGGCCGGCAAGATCATGCAGCCGGCGGCGGAGCCCTTCGGCCACTGGGCGCGCACCGACAGCATCCCCTTCGACGCAAGCCTGCGCTACATGGCGGTGCTGCACCATGATCACGAGGGCCATGCCTGCATCCATGCCAAGGGCGCGCCGGAGCAGATCGTGGCGATGTGTGCCGGCCAGCACCTGGCCGATGGCAGCACCGGGCCGCTGGACACGGCCCACTGGCAGCGCATGGTCGAGGAGATCGCCGCCCGGGGCCAGCGCGTGCTGGCCCTGGCGATGCGGCCCGTGGCGCAGGGGCACACGGTGCTGAACACGGCCGATCTCGATGGCCGGATGGTGCTGCTAGGCCTTGCCGGGCTGATTGACCCGCCGCGCCCGGAAGCCGTGGCGGCGATTGACGAGTGTTACCGCGCCGGGATCGACGTGAAGATGATCACCGGCGATCACGCGGGCACCGCGGCCGCCATCGCGCGGGATATCCGGCTGCGCAATCCCGACCGGGTGCTGACCGGAGCGGAGATCGAAGCGCTGGACGATGCAGCGCTGACCGCCGTGGTGCTCGATACCCAGGTGTTCGCCCGCACCAGCCCGGCGCACAAGCTGCGCCTGGTGACGGCGCTGCAGGCGCACGGTCTGACCGTGGCGATGACCGGCGACGGGGTCAATGATGCCCCCGCACTCAAGCGCGCCGATGCCGGGATCGCCATGGGCGGCAAGGGCAGCGAAGCGGCGCGCGAGGCCGCCGAGCTGGTGCTGGCGGATGACAACTTCGCGTCCATCGTCGCGGCCGTTCGCGAGGGCCGCACCGTCTACGACAACATCCGCAAAGTCATCAGCTGGACCCTGCCGACCAATGCCGGCGAGGCGATGACCATCGTGGTGGCCCTGTTTCTCGGCCTGGCCCTCCCCATCACGGCGGTGCAGATCCTGTGGGTCAACCTGGTCACCGCCGACACGCTGGGCCTGGCGCTGGCCTTCGAGCCCAGCGAGCCGGGCAGCATGCAACGCCCGCCACGTCCGCGCGGGGAATCCCTGCTCAGCCGGTCGCTGGCCTGGCGGGTGGTGTTCGTGTCGCTGCTGTTCCTGGCGGCCGTGTTCGGCATGTATGCCTGGGCGATCGAACGCGGCCATGGCCCCGAACTGGCACGCACCATCGCCGTGAACACCATCGTGGTGCTGGAGATCTTCCACCTGTTCTTCATTCGCAACCTGCATGGCACCTCGCTGACCTGGCAGGCGGTCCGGGGCACACCGATGGTGTGGGCCAGCGTCATCTGTGTGACAGCGGCGCAGTTCGCCATCACCTACCTGCCGTTCCTTCAAGGCGTGTTCGATACCCGCGCCGTGCCCCTGCTGGAGGGTATCGTGGTGATCCTCGTGGGCGTGCTGTTCTTCGCCATCATCGAGGTGGAAAAGCAGATCCGCCTGGTGCTCGCAAGCGGGCCCGACCCGGCCGCCATGCACGGCTGAGCAAGCGTGGCCAGCCCCGCAGCCGCCGACTGGTGACGCGGCCCGAGGCTGTCCGGGCCCAGGCGATCCCGACCGCGATGGGTCGGCCTCGTTGATTCCTGCGCCCGCGCACCGCCCATGCTCTGCCCGGCAAGGCCGCGCGCCTGCGGGGTACCGTTGCCGCGCTCCTTGAATCCCGCGGCGGCCCCGGCGGGCGGGCACGCCAGCGCGTATACTGCCCGCGCGGGCGTGAGGGCGCCCGGGGATGCTGAACGATCACAGGGGGAGACGACGATGACGGACGCAACGCTCACGGGTGCGTGTTTCTGCGGCACGGTGCAGCTGGAGGTGACGGGGGAGCCGGTAGCCATGGGTTACTGCCATTGCGGGGATTGCCGGCACTGGTCCGCCGGGCCCATCAACACCTTCTCGCTGTGGCCGCCGGAGGCGGTGAAGGTGACCGCCGGCGCGCAGGCTATTGGCACCTACAACAAGACCGAGCGCAGCTATCGCAAGTGGTGCACGCAGTGCGGCGGGCACCTGTTCAGCGAGCACCCGGGCATGGGCCTGACCGACGTCTACGCGCCGGTGCTGGCCGGCCTGGAGTGGCAGCCGCAGATGCACGTGTTCTACGCCGAGAAGATGGTCGGCGTGAAGGATGGCCTGCCCAAACTGCGGGACATTCCCGCGGAGATGGGCGGTTCGGGAGAAATGCTGCCGGAGTAGGCAGCGCCGGGCGCGGCACGGCCGCAACGGGGAGTGGTGGGTATGGACCTCAGCGTGCTTGTGATGGCCGCCTCGACGGCCGGCATCGTCATTGGCCTGGTGTTGTTGCCGGTGGGCGCCGGTGCGACGGGCAGGGGCGCCATCGTGCGCGGAGGGGTATATCTGCTGTTCGGCGGTGGCCTGGTGCTGGCCGGGCTTGTGCTGCTGCCCCTGGGGGCCCTGCTGGCCACCTGGCAGCCACTGCCCGCGGACACGGTCGTCGGCCGGCTGACGGTGCGTATCGACGAGGGGCGCCAGGGCGTGGTCACGGTGTCACGGCCGGGCCAGTTGCTGGGTGAGCCCTACGTCGTGCGTGGCGCCCTGTGGCACCTGCAGGGGCAACTGCTGCGCTTCTCGCCGCTCGGTACGGGTCTTGGCCTGACGGACCACTATCGCCTGGACAAGCTGGCCAGCGTCCGCGCCGGTGGCGAGGATCCCATCGGTACCTCCTTCGAGCCCCTGCCGCCGCCATCGTCCCTGCCCGGCGTCGTGTACTGGCTCGCCGGCATTGCCGAGCACACACCCTGGGTCGACAGCGTCGCAGCGCTGCGCGCGGGCGGCCCGGCAGGCACCGCGGCTGCCTATCGGCTGGTGGTCAGTGACGATACCCTGGTCGCCGAGCCGGAAGCGCCCTGATGGGCATCTTCCCCGGCCGCGGCGTCGCGGTGGGGTTGCACCCGGGCGCACCGGGCAATGGCTGAGGGCGATTCCGGAACCGGCCTGAGCAACCGGCTGTGCGCCGGTTACGGCGTGGGGATGATCGGCGGACAGATCTTCCGCGACACGCCGGCGCTGCTGCTGCTGCCGTTCATGACCGACGCGCTCGGGATAGGCGCCGCCATCGCCGGCATGGCCATCTTCGTGCCCAAGTTCTGGGTAGTGTTCGCCGATCCGCTGGCGGGCATCTTCTCTGATCGGATCTCCACCCGCTGGGGCCGGCGCCGACCCTTCATGTTCTGGGGCGGCCTCGCGACGGTGGCGCTGTTCATCCTGATGTTCCACGTGCCGGCCTTCGACACGCCGCTGGCGCGGGCGGCCTACGTGAGCGCCATGTACACCCTGGCGCTGACCGCCTTCGCCGCTTTCTCGGTGCCCTACCTGACCATGGGTTCGGAGATGACCCCGCACTCGCGCGAGCGCACCCGGCTGATGTCCTGGCGCGTGGGTTTCATGGCCACCGGGCTCATCGTGTCCGGCTATGCCGGCCGGGTACGGGAATTCGGCGGCGCCGGCGAGGACGGCTACAGCTTCATGGCCTTCACGCTCGGTGCGGTGTGCCTGCTCACCATGATGACCACGGTGCTGTCGACGGGTAAGGCCCGATTCCATGATCGCCACGAGACCACGCTGGGCCTGGGCGAGCAGTTTCGCCTGGCCTTCCGGAACCGGCCGTTCCTGAACCTGCTGGGGGCGAATTTCCTGCAGCGCCTGGCCGAGGGCACAGGCTACGCGGCGCTGGTGTACTTCATGCTCCAGGTCCTGGAGCAGAGTTATGCCCTCATCGGCACCGTGGTGCTGTTCGTGGCCATCGGCGGCATCGTGGCGCAGCCGTTCAGCGTGTGGTTCACCGCGCGCGTGGGCAAGATGCGCGCCTACGTGGCCTTCCTGCTGAGCTATTGCGTGGTGTTCAGTTGCTGGCTGCTGCCATCGCCTGAGCAGCAGTGGCTGATCCTGTCGCTCGCCTTCGGCAACGGCTTTCTCAATGCCGGTTTCGTGCTGCTGGGGCTGTCCATGCTCACCGATACCGTGGCCCATGATCGCGCCATGACCGGCCTGAATCGCGAGGGTGCCTACTCCGGCGTGTGGATGGCCAACGAGAAGGTGGCGTTCGCGCTCGGTGCGCTGATCGTCGGCACGCTGCTCGGCTGGTTCGGCTACATCGAGTCCACCGGCGGCATGGCGCCGGTGCAGCCGGACAGCGCCAGGACCGGCATCATCCTCGGCTTCGTGGTGGTGCCGGTGATCATCCACCTGTCGAGCCTGCTGTTCCTGCGGCGCTATGAACTGGTCGAGCAGGACCTGCCGGCCGCCGCTCGTCCGGTTGCACCGGCAGCGCCCTGAACCATGGCCAGGGCCGGGATGCGGGCAGTATCCTGAGCGGGCAGGGTCCGCAGGCCCGCAAACCAGGCAAACGGGAGACATGACATGCACAACAACGGCGCACGTGGTTTCAGTCGTCGCGACATCCTGGCCGGTGCCGCGGGCCTGACCGGCCTTGCCGCACTCGGCGCGGTCGCCGCGCCGCAGGCGGCGAAATCGCACTGGGACCTGGTGGTCATTGGCGGTGGCACGGCCGGCATGCCCACCGCGACCTTCGCCGCCGCGCGTGCGCGGGTGCTGGTCATCGAGGCCGGTGGCAAGCTCGGCGGGACGCTGGATCGCTCCACCGGGATGGTCGCTGCGGCCGGCACGGTGTTCCAGCGCGAGCGCGGCATCGAGGACAGCCCCGAAGCCCACTACCAGGACATCCTGCGCATCAGCGATGGCACGGTGGACCCGGACCTCACCCGCGTGTTCGTCGAACATGCCGGGCCGACGCTCAACTGGCTGGCGGCCAATGGCTATCGCGTGCTGCCCGAGCATCCCCTCACCGGCCACGGGCACGAGCACTTCCGCACCGCGCGTTACGTGTGGGGCGAGCGCGGTGGCTGGTCGGTGTACGAGGCCATGCAGGGGCCGTTCGAGGCCGCCGTGGCCAGCGGCCGCCTGCAGGTGCAGTACCGCAGCCGCGCCATCGAACTGCTGCAGGCCCGCGACGGCAGCGTGACCGGCGTGCGCACCATGGACGCCGATGGCCGGGTCAGCGATGTGAGTGCCGGCCGGGTGGTCATCGCCAGCGGTGGCTGCGCCTCCAACGGCACCCTGTTCGAAGCCCTGCACGGCGTGCCGCTGTACTGCCAGTGGGCACATCCGAACAGCCAGGGCGAGGGCATCACCCTCGGCCTGGGTGCCGGCGGTTTCGTGCGCGGCGGCGACAAGTACACGCCGCTGGCCGGCGCCATCCTGGACGACCACCGTTTCCCGGCCACGCCCAGCGGCTTCGCCGGGCTAAACCCCACACTGCGACTGCCCTGGGAAATCCTGGTGAACGTCCATGGCCGGCGCTTCGTGCGCGAGGATTACCCGAGCATCGATCACATTGAGAAGGCCGTGGCTGCCCAGCCCGGGCACCTGCACTGGGCCGTTTTCGACCAGCGCATTCTCGACACCGCGCCGCCGATGATCTCGGACTGGGATGCCGGCAAGGTTATGAACGCCTGCGATGAGCACCCCATGTTCGCCCGTGCCGGTGATCTCGCCAGGCTCGCCATGCAGACCGGCGTCAACCCGCAGGGCCTGGCGGAATCCGTTGCCGCCTACAACGCCGCGCTGGCCGGCCGGCAGCCCGACCCCATGGGCCTGGAGCACCGGCCCCTGCCGATTGCCGAACCGCCGTTCTATGCCGTGCGTATGCGCGGCTGGACCATCATCTCCTTCGCCGGCCTCGCCGTGGACGGGCAGTTGCGCGTGCTGCGCCCCTCCGGCGAGCCCGTCCCGAACCTGCACGCCGTGGGCGAGGTGATCGGCGCCGGCGCGACCTCCGGCGCGGCCTATACCAACGGCATGCTGGTCACGCCCGCGGTGACCTTCGGGCGCCTGCTCGGCCAGAGCCTGCTCGAGTTCGCCTGAGCCCGGGCTTCCGCCGCCGCTGCCTGCCCGCGTTCGGCCGGGCCCCGGTCTGCAGGCCCCGGCCCGGGCCTGGCTCGGCACCCGGCGCTGACGCCTGGGCGATGGCATGTTAGATTCTCGCGGCTGAATTCCCTGCACACGAGTGAGCCATGCCCGCCGTCACCGACGACCTTCGCATCAAGAGCACCAACGAGCTCATCTCCCCCGACACGCTGGTCGGGGAGATCCCCCTGGGCGACACCGCCGCCGAGACGGTGGCACGCGCGCGCCGCGAAATCCACGCCGTGCTCGCCGGCGAGGATGATCGCCTGGTGGTGATCGTCGGGCCCTGCTCCATCCATGATCCCAGGGCCGCGCGCGAGTATGCCGGCCGGCTGAAGGCGGTGGCCGACGAGCTGGCGCAGGACTTGTGCATCGTCATGCGCGTGTACTTCGAGAAGCCGCGCACCACCGTGGGCTGGAAGGGGCTCATCAACGATCCTGACCTGAACAACACCTTCCAGATCAACAAGGGCCTGCGCCTGGCGCGTCAGCTGCTTGCGGATTTCGCGGCCATGGGCCTGCCGGCCGGCACCGAGTACCTGGATCTCATCAGCCCGCAGTACGTGGCGGACCTGGTCGCCTGGGGGGCCATCGGTGCGCGCACGACTGAAAGCCAGACGCACCGGGAGCTCGCCTCCGGTCTGTCCTGCCCGGTGGGTTTCAAGAACGCCACCGACGGCGATGTGCAGGTGGCGGTGGACGCCATCCGTTCGGCCTCGCAGCCGCACCATTTCCTGTCGGTGACCAAGCAGGGCCACTCCGCCATCTTCCAGACCACCGGCAACGAGGATTGCCATGTGATCCTGCGAGGCGGGCGGCATCCGAACTACGACATGTTCTCGGTGGACGACGCCGCCGCGCTGCTGGCGGCGGCCGGTCTGCCGGCGCGCATCATGATCGACGCCAGCCATTCCAACAGCCGCAAGATCCCGGCCCGCCAGGTCGACGTGGCCCGCGATATCGCCACCCAGGTCGCCCGCGGCTCCTCGGCCATCTTCGGCGTGATGCTGGAGAGCAATCTCGTGGAGGGCCGCCAGAACGTGGTGCCCGGTCAGCCGCTGACCTACGGGCAGAGCATCACCGACCCCTGCATGGCCTGGGATGACACCACCCACGTGCTGACCGAGCTTGCCAGGGCGGTCCGCATGCGGCGCGGCACGCCCTGAGTGATCGCCGGGCGCCGGCCCGGCATCCCCGCACACCGCCCGAGTGCCCGAGTGCCCGAGTGCCCGAGTGCCCGAGTGCCCGAGTGCCTGCGCCGGCAGCGTGCCGGGGCATGGCCGCGCCGCCCCACCCACGAGGCCTGCCACCGCTGCCGCGCCGGCTTCCTGGCGGTGACGCTGCCCGGCCGGCTGCCCCGACGTCAGCCGCTGCCCCGCTCGGCCTTGCAGGGTCAGCGTGCACGGCCACCGTGAACCGGCGCACCGGACCCGGCCGGCTGTTCTCCTCGCTGGCGAATCCCATCACCCGCCACACCCCGCGCTCCGGCCTCCGCGCGCACCGGCGAGGGCATTGAATGTTTCTATGGCGACGATAGTGCCGCGCTAATCCGCGCTTCTACACCTTCATAAAAACAAAAGCTTGCGTTCATGCCGGGCCGCTGTTCGCGCGTATAGGCAACACCAATGCCGCGCATAAGGACCCGATCTTGGTCAGGCCGCCAGCGACTGCCCAATATCCGTCTCCGTCAGCGGCGGGACTTTTCCCGCCCGCGAAAACCCCTCAAAGGAGACACAGCATGAACATTCGCAAGACCATCCCTGCCATCGCGCTCGCCGCCACCCTCTCGGTCCCTGCGCTTGGCGCCGCCGCGCCGGTTGACGGCTTTGCCCCCTGGGCCCGTGCGGCCACGGCCGAGACTCCCGACGCCGTCCAGGCCGAGGTGGCCGTGCGGCCCTGGGGCGTCGATGCCGGCAACTGGCCGAACGCCCGCGGTGCGCGTGACGTGACCGATACCCGCCAGGCCCAGGTCGTGGTGCGCCCCTGGTACATCCCGGGCGCCATCTGAGCCGCCGCTGGCAACGGCAGCAGGCAACCCCCGCCGGCATCCGGCCGGTCATGGCCCCGGCAACGTCCAAGGCGTTGCCGGGGCGGGGCGAGCGACACCGGGCTTGCGGTCCGGTGCTGAACCGGTTGCCACCATCCGTCCTGACAAGGAGCAAGCACATGAGCAAACATCACCTGGGCATTACCGCCGCGCTGCTGGTCGCCCTGGCGCCAGCGGCATTCGCCGCCGACCCTAAACCCAACCGCTTCTGGTGGCCGGAGCAGATCAGCCTGCAGCCGCTGCGCGCGCACGCCCCGGAATCCAGCCCCCTGGGGGCTGGTTTCGACTATGCGGAGGCCTTCGCCAGCCTCGACCTCGAGGCGGTCAAGGCGGATATCGGTGCGCTGCTGACCAGCTCGCAGGACTGGTGGCCGGCGGACTACGGCCATTACGGCCCGTTCTTCATCCGCATGGCCTGGCACAGCGCCGGCACCTACCGCGTGGCCGACGGCCGCGGTGGCGCGGCCGGTGGCCAGCAGCGCTTCGAGCCCCTGAACAGCTGGCCGGACAACGGCAATCTCGACAAGGCCCGGCGCCTGCTGTGGCCGGTGAAGCAGAAGTACGGCCGCAGCATCTCCTGGGCCGACCTGATGGTGCTGGCCGGCAATGTCGCGCTGGAGTCCATGGGCTTCAAGACCTTCGGCTTCGCCGGCGGTCGCCAGGACGACTGGGAAGCGGACATGGTCTACTGGGGCCCGGAGCAGGAGATGCTCGCCGATGAGCGCTACAGCGGTGAACGCGAGCTGGAGCGGCCGCTGGCGGCGGTGCAGATGGGGCTCATCTACGTGAACCCGGAAGGCCCGAACGGCAAGCCCGATCCGCTGCTGGCGGCGAAGGACATCCGCGACACCTTCGGGCGCATGGCCATGAATGACGAGGAGACCGTGGCGCTCATCGCCGGTGGTCACACCTTCGGCAAGGCCCATGGTGCGCACGATCCGGGCGAGTGCCTGGACCTTGAACCGGCCGCCGCCGGCATCGAGGCCCAGGGCCTGGGCTGGCACAACAAGTGTGGTGCCGGCAACGGCGCCGATACCGTGACCAGCGGCCTGGAGGGTGCCTGGACGGCCACGCCCACGCGCTGGTCCATGCAGTACCTGGGTAACCTGTTCGCCTTCGACTGGGTGCAGACGAGAAGCCCGGCCGGTGCCGTGCAATGGGTGCCCGAGGGCGAGGCGGCTGCCAACATGGTGCCGGATGCCCATGATCCGGCCAAACGCCATGCGCCGATCATGTTCACCACCGACCTGTCGCTGAAGTTCGACCCGGCCTACCGCGAGATCGCCCAGCGCTTCCTCCGGGATCCGCAGGCCTTCGAGCAGGCTTTCGCCCGGGCCTGGTTCAAGCTCACCCATCGTGACATGGGCCCGCGTGCCCGTTACGTCGGCAGCGCCGTGCCGGCCGAGGTGCTGGAGTGGCAGGATCCGCTGCCGGCGGTGGCGCACGCGCTGGTGGACGATGCCGATGTGGCCGTGCTGAAGCAGCGCATTCTAGAGACGGGCTTGAGCGTTGCCCAGCTCGTGCGCACGGCCTGGGCCTCGGCGGCCTCCTTCCGCGACACCGACATGCGTGGCGGCGCCAATGGCGCGCGTATCCGCCTGGCACCGCAGAAGGACTGGGCCGTGAACGAGCCGGCCGAGCTGGCGCAGGTGCTGGCGACACTCGGGCAGGTGCAGCAGGCCTTCAACGCCGCGCAGCGTGGCAACAAGCGCGTGTCGCTGGCCGATGTCATCGTGCTCGGCGGCGCTGCCGCCATCGAGCAGGCAGCGCGGGCTGGCGGCCATGCAGTCAGCGTGCCGTTCCGCCCGGGCCGGGCCGACGCCACCCAGGCGCAGACGCCGGTGGAATCCTTCGCCGTGCTGGAACCGACGGCGGACGGCTTCCGCAACTGGTTCGGCCGGGACAATCGCCGCCCGCCCACGGCCATGCTGGTGGACAAGGCCGACATGCTCGACCTCAGCGTGCCGGAGATGACCGTGCTGGTGGGTGGTCTGCGGGCGCTGGGTGCCAACGCCGGCGGTGTCAGCCACGGCGTGTTCACCGACCGGCCGGGCACGCTCAGCACGGACTTCTTCGTGAACCTGCTGGACATGGGCACGAAGTGGACGCCGGCGGCCGGAGCCGAGGGCATCTACGAGGGCCGGGACCGGGCCAGCGGCAAGCTGAAGTGGACGGCAACCCCCGTGGACCTGGTGTTCGGCTCGCACGCGGAGCTGCGGGCGGTGGCCGAGGTGTATGCCGCCAACGACGGCGAGGGCCGGTTCGTGCAGGACTTCATCGCTGCCTGGACGCGGGTGATGAACCTGGATCGCTTCGACAGGACCTGAGACGGGCCGCCACCGGCTGCCCGGCCCGACAGTCAGTCCGGTCGGGCGCCTGGCCCGGGAACCGGCGATGCGCTGAGCGTCGCCGGTTTTTTTTGCGACACGGAGCTGTCGGACGCCCGCGGCCGGGGTTTGCCAG
>CAYGQN010000120.1:6415-10712 GCA_964351795.1 uncultured Gammaproteobacteria bacterium | reverse complement strand
TTCCTCTTTCTCGACCTGGACCACAAATTCCTGGCCCTCGTCGATGACTTCCTTGATGTTGACCTTGCCGCCGTTGGCCGGCTGGCGCCGGAACTGGCTGCGGGCGATTTCCTTCAGGGGCAGGAAGCCGTGCCGCTCGGCGCCGTAGTCGACGAAGGCGGCCTCGAGGCTGGGCTCGATGCGGACTATCCGGCCCTTGTAGATGTTGGATTTTTTCTGTTCGCGTTCGGTGGATTCGATATCGAGGTCGTACAGACGCTGGCCATCGACAAGCGCCACACGCAACTCCTCGGGTTGAGTTGCGTTGATGAGCATACGCTTCATGTTTTCAAGTCCTGTGATAACGCTCGACCGGACCTGCCTGCATCCCCAGGGGGCAGGGCAATGGCGCCAGGAGCGCGAGTCGGCAGTTCATCCGTCGACTCAGTGTTTTCTTCATCCGGACCGGGCGGAGTGCTACTGGTGGCTGCTCGGGCCTACATCGCCCGTTGCGGATACAGCCGTGCCGCCGGTGGCCGGGGCCGGTTCTCAGCGCTATTCGCAGTGCGGAATCAAAAGCGGCAGCGGGGCCGGCGACGCGGGTCGTGGCCAGTCGAGAGTCGCTGTGGTTCGTATCCCTTGTTCCGGTGGGGTCGCGTGCACCTCGCCACCGGAGCCTTCGTTCTTGTTGCGGCGCGCAGGGTCCGTTAAGTCCATGAACCTGCTAACATAAGCCGACCAGCACGACGATTAGCCACGCGACTATAACAATGTTGAAGAACGGCAGCAATGGATAAGTCAAGTCCCCGCGGCAGCGGCGCGCGGCGCGTGCGCGTGGCCGGCGAGCACGACGGCCGGCGCATCGACAACTTCCTGATGGGGGAACTCGGCCGCGTGCCCCGCAGTTACGTCTATCGCATCCTGCGCAAGGGCGAAGTCCGTGTGAACGGCGGCCGGGTCGGGGCGGACTACCGCCTGGCGAGCGGGGACGAGGTTCGTATTCCGCCCCAGCGCAGCCTGGAGGCGGCTCCGCGTCCGGACGTGGGCCGGGACCCGCGCGTCGGGGAGCTGGCCGGCCGGATCCTGCACGAGGACGATGCCCTGCTGGTTCTGGACAAGCCCGCCGGACTGCCCTCGCACGGTGGTTCTGGCCACCATGCCGGCGTGATCGAGTTGTTCCGGGCGGCGCGGCCGGCAGCCCCGTTTCTGGAGCTGGTGCATCGCCTGGACCGGGACACCTCCGGCTGCCTGATGATCGCCAAGACCCGCGAGCGACTGCTGGCGTTGCAGCAGCTGCAGCTGGATGCCGGCATCGACAAGCGCTACCTGACCGTGGTCGCCGGGCGCTGGCCCGATACCCTGCGCAGCATCGATCTGCCGCTCGATGATGCCCGCGACAACCGCGGGGTAGGTCGGGCAAGACCGTCGGCGGGCGGCAAGTCCGCGGTGACCGGCTTCGAGGTCATGCGTCACCTGCGTCGCGCCACCTACATGGAGGTGACCCTGCAGACCGGGCGCATGCACCAGATCCGCGCCCATGCGTCAGCGGCCGGCCATCCCCTGGCCGGGGACCATCGCTACGGCGATCCGGCCTTCAACCGCCGTTGCCGGGAAGCCGGGCTATCGCGCCTGTTCCTGCATGCCCATCTTTTGCGCATCCCCGAGCCCGATGGCGGCGACACCATTGTCAGTGCGCCCCTGCCGGACGAGCTGCGCGCGCTCATCGACGCGTTCAGCGGCTGAAGCGGGCTCTGCGCTAGACTGTCGGTCCGTTCGCAGCGGCCCCGCCCCGGGGCCGATGGAGTGTTGTGGAAACCGCTATGGAAGAATCCGAACAGAGTCGACGCAGTGCAGCGGGCGAGGAGGGTGAAGCCGTTCATTTCGCCCGCGAGTTCGCCCGCGAGGCGCTGGCCGAGCAGCGCCGCTCGCGGCGCTGGGGCATCTTCTTCAAGCTGGTGTTTCTCGGCTACCTGGTGGCCTTGCTGCTGGTGTCCTCGCCGGGCCTGTTCCGCGACGGCCTCGGCACCGGCCGGCACACCGCGGTGGTCGAAATCCGCGGCGTGATTGCCGATGATCAGCAGGCCAGTGCCGACAACGTTGTCAGCGGGCTGCGCAAGGCATTCGAGGATGATCGCACCGCCGGCATCGTGCTGCGCATCAACAGCCCGGGCGGCAGCCCCGTGCAGGCGGGCTACATCAACGATGAAATCGTGCGCCTGCGGGCCGAGCATCCGGCGCTGCCCGTGTACGCCGTCATCACCGATATCTGCGCCTCGGGCGGCTACTACATCGCCGCCGCCGCCGACCAGATCTACGCCGACAAGGCCAGCATCGTCGGCTCCATCGGGGTGCGCATGGACGGCTTCGGCTTCACCGAGGCCATCGACAAGCTCGGCGTCGAGCGACGCCTGCTCACCGCCGGCGAGCACAAGGGCTTCCTGGACCCGTTCCAGCCGCTCGACCAGGGTGAGGTGGAACACGTGGAGGCCCTGCTCGGGGAGATCCATCAGCAGTTCATCAACACCGTCCGCCGTGGCCGTGGCGGCCGGCTGGCCGATGATCCGCGCATCTTCAGTGGCCTGGTGTGGACCGGTGAGCAGGGCCTGGAGCTCGGCCTGGTGGATGCACTCGGCAGCACCAGTTTCGTCGCGCGGGAAGTCATCGGTGAGGAGGACATTGTCGACTACACGGTGCGCGAGCACTATTTCGACCGCCTGGCGCGCAACCTCGGTGCCAGCATCGGCGCGATGTTGGGCGAGCGCTTCAGGCTCCGTTGACCGGGCCCGGCAGGGCGACACCGGCTGCGCGCAGCAGCCGGCACAAGGCGATCAGGGGCAGCCCGACGATGGCGCTGGGATCATCGCAGTACACGCCCTCCAGCAACGTGATGCCGAGGCCTTCTGCGCGGAGGCTGCCGGCGCAATCCAGTGGCCTGTCGGCGGCAACGTAGTGAGCGATTTCGCTGCGGGTCAGGTCCCGGAACCGCACCCGCACGTCCACCCGTGCCGCCGCTTTCTCGCCGCTGGCCGCGTTGACCAGGGCCACGGCCGTATGGAATACCGCGTCGCGGCCGGCACAGGCGGCCAGCTGTTCGCAGGCCCGTTCCACGCTGCCGGGCTTGTGCAGGATCCGGCCCTGGCAGGTGGCCACCTGGTCGGCGCCGATGACCAGGCCCCGCTGGCGGGTGGCGGCAACGGCGTCGGCCTTGCGCAGTGCCAGCATGTCGGCGCGCAGCGCCGGCGGTGTGGCGGCGGTTGTTGTCTCGTCCACCAGCGGCGCCTGGCACTCGAACACCAGGCCGAGGCGTGCCAGCTGCTCGCGGCGATAGCTGGAAGTGGATGCGAGCACAACGGGGGCATGACTCATGCGGGACTCCCGGCTGCGCGGTCCCGGTCGTTCCGAAACCCGCGCAATACCATTAACAGGCTGATATAATTATCTTTTTCTCGTTGGCCGAAAAGTCCCTATAATACGCGCGCCGTGCAGACCCCCAGCCTTCCAGAAGCGATTGATCCGAGGGCGTTTTGTCATGCCGGCAAGACCCTTTCCGGGGTGCTGGATCTGGCCGCTTTCGGGCGGCTGACCGCCGAACTCGGTCCCCAGGCCGGACAGGCACGCTACATGATCAGCTTCGGCGTGGACGAGTTCGGTGTCGAGATGGCCAGGGGCCGCATCGACACCGCGGTGGTGATGACCTGCTCGCGCTGCCTCGAGCCGGTGACGATAACACCGGCCTGCGAGATCGCCGTGTGCTTCGTGACCGAGGACAGCGAGGAGAGTGAATACGAGGCCGCCTACGAGCCGATGCTCGTCAGCGGAGGCAGGGTCGACGTCGAGCAGTGGCTGGAGGATGAAATCCTGCTGTCGCTGCCGTTGGCGCCGACGCATGAATCGCCGCCCTGCCAGGCAGCGGACGGCGGTCGTAACGAAGCGCCGGTGGTCAGGAAACGTCAGCCATTCGCTGACCTTGAGACATTGCGCCAGCGCTTGCGCCGGCACTGAGCAACATAGCAACGGAGATATCCAATGGCAGTCCAGCAGAATCGTAAATCGGCGTCCAAGCGCGGCCAGCGCCGCGCGCACGACGCCCTGAAGGCAAGCACCCTGTCAACCGAGCCGACCACCGGTGAAGTGCACCGTCGGCATCATGTCAGCGCGGACGGCTACTACCGCGGCCGCAAGGTCGTGGAAGCCAAGGAAGACTGATTCGCGCCAGGCACGCGGCGTCGCCGGCAGCGACGCCGCGATGGCAGACAGCATCGCTCCGGGCGGTGCGGCAACCGGGGTGGGCTTGAGTTGGCATTACGCATCGCGATAG
>CAYGQN010000120.1:0-6405 GCA_964351795.1 uncultured Gammaproteobacteria bacterium | reverse complement strand
GGCCAGTACCGAGCCCATCACCGCAAAGCGGAACAGTTCTTCGGAGGAGCAGTCCACGTTGGCGCCAAGGTCGAGCACGTGGGTGTGGCCCTGCAGCCCCGGCATGGTCGCGCAGATGGCCGGGCGGTGCGGCAACCGGGGTGGGCTTGAGTTGGCATTACGCATCGCGATAGATGCCATGGGTGGTGACTTCGGCCCGACCGTCACAGTCCCGGCCGCCTTGCGCGCCCTGCGCACCTTCCCCGGGCTCACTATCATCCTGGTGGGTGACATGCAGGCGCTGGAAAGCGCTCTTGGCAAGTCGTCCCGGACGCGGCTTGAGCTGGTGCATGCGCCGCAGCAGGTGGCGATGGACGAACGGCCGTCGCTGGCACTGCGCACCAAGCGCGAGTCCTCGATGCGTCTGGCCATCAACCACGTCAAGGACGGTGCGGCGGACGCCTGCGTGAGTGCGGGCAATACCGGCGCGCTCATGGCGATGGCGCGCTTCGTGCTGAAGACGCTGCCCGGAATCGATCGCCCGGCCATCTGCGCGACCATGCCGGGCCTTGGCGGGCACACCCACGTGCTCGACCTTGGCGCCAACGTCGACTGCTCCTCCGAGGAGCTGTTCCGCTTCGCGGTAATGGGCTCGGTACTGGCAGGCGCGATGGACAACAACACGGCACCGGCGGTGGCGCTGCTCAACGTCGGCGAAGAGGAAATCAAGGGCAATGACAGGGTCAAGCAGACCGCTGCGCTGCTGGAGGCGAGTGAGATCAACTACGTCGGTTTCGTCGAAGGCAACGATCTGTACACCGGGCGGGTCGACGTCATTGTCTGCGACGGGTTCGTGGGCAACGTGGCGCTGAAGGCCAGTGAGGGTGTCGCCCGCATGCTCATGCAGTTCGCCCGCGAGGAGTTCTCGCGCGGCCTGTATTCGCGCCTGGCAGCGCTGACCGCGATGCCGGTGCTGAAGGCACTGAAGCGGCGCACCGATCCGCGGCGCTACAACGGTGCCAGCCTGCTCGGCCTGCGTGGCATCGTGGTCAAGAGCCACGGCGGCGCCGACGAGGTGTCCTTCGCCAACGCCATCAGCGAGGCCGTGCTCGAAGTGGAGAAGGGCGTCCCGGAGCGGATCGGCAACCAGCTCGAGGCCGCGCTGGAGCAGAGGCAGGTATTTTGACTTACGCACGAATCGCCGGGGTAGGGGGTTACCTGCCCGAACGCATCATGCCGAATTCCGAGCTGGAATCGCTGGTGGACACCAGCGACGCCTGGATCCGCGAGCGTACCGGGATCCGGCAGCGCCACATCGCGGCCGCGGACGAGACCACCTGCGACCTGGCCGAGCACGCCGCGCGGCGTGCACTGGCGCATGCCGGCATCGACGCAACGGCGGTTGATCTCATCATTCTCGCCACCACCACCCCGGACCTGGTGTTCCCGAGCACCGCCTGCCTGGTGCAGGAGCGCCTTGGCATTCACGGCTGCCCGGCCTTCGATGTGCAGGCCGTGTGCAGCGGCTTCCTGTACGCGTTGTCCATTGCCGACAAGTTCATCCGCAGCGGCAGCTCGACCACGGCCCTGGTCATCGGCGCTGAGACCTTCACCCGGATCATCGACTGGACGGATCGCGCCACCTGCGTGCTGTTCGGTGACGGCGCCGGCGCCGTGGTGCTGACAGCGGCGGAGGAGCCCGGCATTTACAGCACCCACCTGCATGCCGACGGCCGCCACGCCGGGCTGCTGCACGTACCCGCGGGTGTGTCGCGCAACCGCGCCGTGCTCGATGCCGGCGGGGCGTTCGTCGAGATGGAAGGCAACCAGCTGTTCAAGGTGGCCGTGCGCTCGCTGAGTGCCATCGTCGAGGAGACGCTCGCTGCCAACGACATGCGCCCCGAACAGATCGACTGGCTGGTGCCGCACCAGGCCAACAGCCGGATCATCATGGCCACGGCCAGGAAGCTCGGGCTGCCGGTCGAGCGGGTGGTGATGACCGTGGCCGAGCATGGCAACACATCGGCGGCCTCCGTGCCGCTTGCTCTCACCGAAGCCGTCGGCGATGGCCGCATCAAGCGTGGCGATACGCTGTTGCTGGAAGCCTTCGGCGGCGGGTTGACCTGGGGCTCGGCCCTGGTCAGGTATTGAACGGGAACCTTCCATGACACTGGCAATCGTTTTTCCGGGACAGGGCTCGCAGTCCGTCGGCATGCTGGCCGGGCTGGCCGCGGCCGACAAGGACGTGCGCACCTGCTTTGATGCGGCCTCGGAAGTCCTGGGTTATGACCTCTGGGCGCTGACGCAGAACGGGCCCGAGTCGGAACTGGCAAGAACCGAAGTCACCCAGCCGGCCATGCTCACGGCCGGCTACGCGACATGGGTCGCCTGGCGCAACGCGGGCGGGCCGCTGCCGCAGCTGCTTGCCGGCCACAGCCTGGGTGAGTACACGGCGCTGGTGGCGGCCGGTGCACTGGCCTTCGCCGATGCCGTGCGCCTCGTCGCCGAACGCGGCCGGCTGATGCAGGAGGCGGTGCCACGGGGGCAGGGCGCCATGGCGGCGATCATGGGCCTGCAGGCCGAGGCGCTGGAGGCCATCTGTGCCGCCGCGGCGGGTGATGAGTGCGTGAGCTGCGCCAACTACAATGCGCCCGGCCAGATCGTCATCGCCGGCAGTGGTGCCGCGGTCGAGCGGGCAATCGAGGCAGCGCGCGCCGCCGGCGCGAAGCGGGCAGTGCCCCTGCCGGTCAGCGCCCCGTTCCATTGCGCGCTGATGCAGCCCGCTGCCGATGCCCTGCGTGTGCAACTGCGCGAATGCACGATCGCCGCACCGGCCATTCCGGTGGTGCACAACATCGATGCCGCCACGCGCACCGATCCGGATGCGCTGCGCGATGCGCTGTACGAACAGGCCTTCGGCCCGGTGCGCTGGACCGACTGTATCGAGGCGATGGCCGCGGCCGGCATCACGCAGGTTGCCGAACTCGGGCCCGGCAAGGTGCTCGCCGGCCTCACCCGGCGTATCGACAAGGGGCTGACCTCACTGTCGGTCGCGGACCCGGACAGTCTCGGCGCAGCCGTGGCGGAGGTGAACAATGTTGCTTGAAGGCAGGGTGGCCCTGGTCACCGGGGCCAGTCGCGGGATCGGCCGGGCGATTGCACTCGGCCTGGCCGCGGAGGGTGCCTACGTGGTGGGCACCGGGACCAGCACCGACAGCGCGGCGGCCTTCGCCGAGGCGCTTGCCGGGGCCGGCGGGCAGGGCGAGGCGGCAGTGCTCGACGTCACCGACGCCGCGGCCTGCCTGGAACTGGTCTCGCGCCTGGATGGCGATGGCCACCCGGTGGACATCCTCGTGAACAATGCCGGCATCACGCGCGACGGCCTGCTGATGCGCATGGGCGAGGACGACTGGAATGTCATCCTGCAGACCAACCTCACGGCGGTCTACCGCCTGAGCAAGGCGGTGCTGCGCGGGATGACGAAGCGCCGTTCCGGACGCATCATCAACATCACTTCGGTGGTCGGGCAAACCGGCAACCCCGGGCAGACGAACTATGCCGCGGCCAAGGCCGGGGTCATCGGTTTCACTCGTTCGCTGGCGCGTGAGGTGGGCTCGCGAAACGTCACCGTCAATGCCGTGTCACCGGGCTTCATCGACACGGACATGACCCGCGGTCTGCCCGATGAAGCGCACACGGCGCTGCTCGGACAGATACCGCTCGGGCGCCTTGGCATGGCCGAAGACATCGCCGCCGCGGTGATCTTCCTGGCATCGCCGCGGGCGGGTTATATCACCGGCGAGACAATCAATGTCAACGGTGGCATGTACATGCCATAGCGCAGGTTGCCGGAAGACATCGAGATTAAGCCTATAGCTAGTTGTTTATAAAGTGATTCGCAGGGGCCGGAAAAGCCAAGTTGCAACCGGGATTTATTTCCATAAACTAACACCCGCCGCAGTACTGCCGGCCGGGATTCGGGAGGAAGATTACGACATGAGCAGCATCGAGGAGCGTGTACGGAAGATCGTTGTCGAACAACTCGGCGTTAAGGAGGAAGAGGTAACGAAAGAAGCCTCGTTCGTTGACGATCTTGGCGCGGATTCACTCGACACCGTAGAGCTGGTGATGGCGCTGGAAGAGGAATTCAAGACTGAGATTCCGGACGAAGAGGCCGAGAAGATCACGACCGTCCAGCAGGCCATCGACTATATCTCGGCCAACCTGGAATAGGCGCAAGGTTTCAAAGCAGCCGGGGCCGCGAGTGTTCGAACATCGCGGCCCTTTCTTTTTTGGGCGTTGCCGTCGCGGCAACCGGACCTGCCCGGTAGACGCCACGCACGTACGAGCAATTCCTGATAGGAGTTCGTGGTGAGCAAGAAAAGAGTTGTCGTCACCGGCCTGGGGCTGGTGTGTCCGGTGGGCAATACCGTGCCCGAGGCCTGGGCTGCGATTTGCGCAGGCGTCAGCGGCGCGGCAGAGATCACCCACTTCGATGTCAGCGACTTCTCGACGCGCTTCGGTGCCATCGTCAAGGACTTCGACCCGAAGCAGTACATCAGCCCCAAGGACGTCAAGAAGATGGACCCGTTCATCCATTACGGGATGGCCGCGGGTATCCAGGCCATAGAGGATGCGGGCCTGGAGGTCACGGAAGAGACGGCCGACCGGATGGGCGTGTGTATCGGTTCCGGCATCGGCGGTCTGCCCGGCATAGAGAAGGGGTACGGCAGCTACCTGGAAGGCGGGGCGCGAAAGATTTCACCGTTCTTCGTCCCCAGCAACATCATCAACATGGCCGCCGGCAACCTGTCCATACGCTACGGCTTCCGCGGGCCGAACTACGGCATCGTCACGGCTTGCGCCACCGGTACGCACTGCATTGGCGATGCCGCGCGCATGATCGCCAGCGGCGAGATGCTCGCCATGGTGGCCGGCGGCACGGAGATGGCCACGTCACCCACCGGGCTTGGTGGTTTTGCGGCTGCCAAGGCGCTGTCCACCCGCAACGACGATCCAAAGGCTGCCAGCCGGCCCTGGGACCGGGATCGGGACGGCTTCGTCCTCGGTGACGGGGCTGGCGTGGTCGTGCTCGAGGAATACGAACACGCGCGCCAGCGCGGTGCGACGATCTACGCCGAGCTGGCAGGCTTCGGCATGAACGCTGACGCCTACCACATGACCGCGCCGTCGCCGGGCGGCGAGGGTGCGGCGCGCTGCATGCAGATCGCCCTGGCCAGTGCCGGCATGAACCCCGCGGATATCGATTACATCAATGCCCATGGGACCTCCACGCCAGCGGGCGACATCGCCGAGACACTGGCGGTCAAGCGGGTGTTCGGCGACAAGCCGGACCTGGTGGTCAGTTCCACCAAGTCCATGGTCGGGCACATGCTGGGTGCGGCCGGTGGTGCCGAGGCGGTGTTCTGCATCCTCGCACTGCGGGACCAGGTGGCTCCGCCCACCATCAACCTCGACAACCCGGACCCGGAATGCGACCTCGATTACGTGCCCAACGAGGCCCGGCAGATGCCCATCCGCGTGGCGTTGTCGAATTCCTTCGGGTTCGGTGGCACCAACGGCAGCCTCATCTTCAAAGCCCCGGAGTAAACCCGGCGCGGAGCCGATGAGCCGCGTTGCGCTGCAGATCCGGCACATCGACGCCGCGGTATCACCGCCGGACCGGGGCCTCGCCTACGGTGATGGCCTGTTCGAAACCATCAGCGTGCGCGATGGCCGCGCGCCGCTGCTGTCCCTGCACCTGGCACGCCTGCGTCGCGATGCGGCCCGCCTCGGGATCCCGCTGGGTCCGGAGGGCCCGCTGGACGAGGCGCTGGCCGCCTACCTTGGCTCGAATCGCAGCGGCATCATCAAGCTGGTGCTGACGCGCGGGCCGGGTGGACGCGGGTACCGGCCACCGGACAGCCCCCGACCCTGTCTGCAACTCGCCTGGTACCCGCCGGCAAGCCCGCCCGCGGCAGGGCACCCCGGCCTTGCCGTGCGCTTGTGCCGGACCTGCATCGGCATCAGCCCGGCTACGGCGGGCATGAAGCATCTGAATCGGCTGGAGCAGGTGCTGGCCAGTGCCGAGCTCGTGGGCGATGAATTCGAGGGCCTGATGTGCGATGCGGATGACAGGCTCATCGAGGGTACGCGGACCAACCTGTTCCTGGTGCTCGACGATATCCTCGTGACGCCCTCGCTGGCGCGCAGCGGTGTCGCCGGCGTGATGCGCGAGTGGATCCTGCGCTGGTGCGAGGCGCAGGGCATCGCCGTACGCATCGCCGACGTGCCGCTGGCAGCGCTCGGGCGAGCCACTGAACTGCTCGTGTGCAACAGCGCCATCGGCGTGTGCCCGGTGGTTCGCGTCCATGGCCGGGCTGGCTGGCAGGGCGAACCCGGCCAGTATGGGCGCCGGCTCATGGC
>CAYGQN010000119.1:0-10736 GCA_964351795.1 uncultured Gammaproteobacteria bacterium | reverse complement strand
GGGCCGGCGGCGCGGGCCGTGCAACGCGCCATCGGCGCCCTGGAGGCCATGGGGGCGCAGATCAGCGAGGTGAGCCTGCCGCACGCCGAACTCGGTATCGCCGCCTACTACGTGATCGCCCCGGCCGAGGCCTCATCGAACCTTTCCCGCTACGACGGCGTGCGTTTCGGCTATCGCTGCGCGGACCCGGTTGATCTCGAGGACCTGTACTGCCGCTCGCGGGCCGAGGGCTTCGGTGCCGAGGTCAAACGCCGGATCATGATCGGTACCTTCGTGCTGTCAGCCGGCTACTACGATGCCTACTACCGCCAGGCCCAGCAGGTCCGGCGCCTGGTCAGGGACGACTTCCTGGCAGCCTTCCAGGAGGTCGATGTCCTGCTGGCACCGACAACGCCGGCACCTGCCTTCAGCATCGGTGAAAAAACCGCGGACCCGGTGGCCATGTACCAGGCCGATGTCTTTACCGTCCCGGCCTCCCTGGCGGGTGTGCCGGCACTGGCGCTGCCAGCCGGTACGGAGGCGGGGCTGCCGGTGTCGGTGCAGCTCATCGGCAATCACTTCCATGATTGGCGGCTGCTTGCCCTGGGCCGGGCGTTGGAGCAGCAGGCCGGGTTCGGCTGGGTCGCGCCGCCCGAGTCGGCCGGCGTCAAGGAGTAATACGGATGCAATGGGACACAGTGATCGGGCTGGAAATCCACGCCCAACTGGCCACCGATTCGAAGATCTTCTCCGGGGCATCCACGGCTTACGGCGCTGCCCCCAATACCCAGGCCTGCGCCGTGGATCTCGGCCTGCCCGGGGTGCTGCCGGTCGTGAACGAGCGCGTGGTGGTCATGGCAGTGCGGTTCGGCCTGGCCATCGGTGCCAGGATCAACCCGCGCCCGGTGTTCGCCCGGAAGAATTATTTCTACCCGGACCTGCCCAAGGGTTACCAGATCAGCCAGTTCGAGGAGCCCATCGTCCAGGGCGGCAGCATCGATATCCGGCTGGCCGACGGCCAGGCCAAGCGCATCACCCTTACCAGGGCCCACCTGGAGGAGGACGCTGGCAAGTCCCTGCACGAGGACTACCACGGCATGACCGGAATCGATCTGAACCGTGCCGGAACGCCGTTGCTGGAGATCGTTTCCGAGCCGGAGATGGCAGGCCCGGAGGAGGCGGTTGCCTATGCCAGGACCATCCACACCCTGGTACGTTACCTCGGGATCTGCGACGGCAACATGCAGGAGGGCTCGTTCCGCTGTGATGCCAACGTGTCCATCCGGCCGGCGGGCGAGCAGACGCTCGGCACCCGGACGGAAATCAAGAACGTCAATTCATTCCGCTTTCTGGAACGGGCGATTGAATTCGAAGTCGAACGCCAGCGGGAGGTTCTCGAGGCCGGGGGGCGGATCGTGCAGGAAACCCGTCTGTACGATCCCGAACGCGATGAAACCCGTTCCATGCGCACCAAGGAGGAGGCGAACGACTATCGGTATTTCCCCGATCCCGACCTGCTGCCGCTGGATATCAGCACCGCGTTCATCGACGACATCCGGGCAGACCTGCCGGAACTGCCCTGGGAGAAACAAGCGAGGTTCACCGGCACGCTCGGACTGAGCGAGTACGACGCCGGCATCCTGTGCGCGGATCGCTCCCTCGCAAGTTGGTATGAAAGCCTGCTCGGCGCCATGCAGCAAGCCGACGCGAAACTGGCCGCCAACTGGACAATCACCGAGCTGATGGGCGCGCTGAATCGTTCAGGTCTCGAGCTGGCGGAATCGCCGGTCGATCCGGCAGGCCTGGCCGGCCTTCTGGACCGGCTCGCCGATGACACGATTTCCGGCCGAATCGCCAAGCAGGTATTCGAGGCCATGTGGACGGGCCAGGGCAGCGCCGATGAAATCATCGAGCGCGAGGGCCTGCGCCAGGTCAGCGACAGCGGCGAACTCGAGGCCCTGGTGGCCGGGGTCATTGCCGCGAACCCGGAGCAGGTAGAGCAACTGCGGGCCGGTAAAACCAAGGTGCTCGGCTTCCTGGTAGGCCAGGTGATGAAACAATCACAGGGCAAAGCGAACCCGAAGGCGGTGAATGACATCATCCGGGCCCAGCTGGGGCTGTGAACAACCACCCCTGTAGTGGCCAAGAAAAAGCCGGGCATTGCCCGGCTTTTTTGGTATTGCCTTGCTTGAAGCGGCTTACTCTTCGTCGCCGGCCTCGGAAACGGGCCTGTCGACCAGCTCGACGAATGCCATCGGGGCCTTGTCCCCGGGGCGGAACCCGCACTTGAGAATACGCAGGTAGCCACCCGGGCGCTGCGCGTAGCGGGGCCCGAGTTCGTTGAACAGCTTCTGGACCACGTCGCGGTTGCGCAACCGCGCGAACGCAAGGCGGCGATTCGCCACCGAATCGGCCTTGGCCATGGTAATCAGCGGCTCCGCGGTGCGGCGCAGCTCCTTGGCCTTCGGCAGGGTGGTCCGGATGATTTCATGCTCGAACAGGGATGCCGCCATGTTCTTGAACATGGCCTTTCGGTGGCTGCTCGTGCGGCTCAGTTGTCTGCCGCTGTTACGGTGGCGCATGGTCGCCTTCCTCTAAATGTTTCTTCAGTTGATGATTTCAGGCGCGGCCGAATTCGCCACCCTGCAGACTCGGCGGCGGCCAGTTCTCAAGGCGCATGCCGAGCGACAGACCACGCGCGGCCAGGACCTCCTTGATTTCCGTGAGCGACTTCTTGCCGAGGTTGGGCGTTTTGAGCAGTTCCACTTCCGTGCGCTGGATGAGATCCCCGATGTAGTAGATGCTCTCCGCCTTCAGGCAATTCGCCGAGCGAACGGTCAGCTCGAGATCATCGATCGAGCGCAGCAGGATCGGATCCACCTCGGATTCATCCGGAGCCACGGCTTCAGGTCGCTCGGTACCGCTGAGATCGACAAACACCGACAGCTGCTGCTGCAGGATGGCCGCCGCATTGCGAATGGCGGTTTCCGGGTCGATGGTGCCGTTGGTTTCGATTTCCACAACGAGCTTGTCGAGGTCGGTGCGCTGCTCGACACGGGCGCTCTGCACCTCGTAGGCCACCCGCCGGATCGGGCTGAAGGAGGCATCGAGCTTCAGCCTGCCGATGGCGTGGTCGGCTTCATCGCCAAGATCCCGCGTGTTCGCCGGCTGGTAGCCACGACCGCGGACAACCCGCATCGTCATGTTCAGTTCGCCATCATCGGTCAGCGTGGCGATCTTGAGCTCCGGGTTGACGATTTCAACGTCATGGTCGACAACAATATCGCTCGCGAAAACCGGGCCAGGGCCGCGCTTGTTGACCGTCAGGGTGGCCTCGTCCTTGGAATGCATGCGAATGGCCATGTTCTTCAGGTTCAGCAGGATGTCGGTGACGTCCTCCTGCACACCCGGAACAGTCGTGTATTCATGCAGCACGTTCTCGATCTCGACCTCGATGACGGCGCAGCCCGACAGGGACGAGAGCAGGACGCGGCGCAGCGCGTTGCCGAGGGTGTGTCCGAAGCCTCGATCCAGCGGTTCGAGCACCACTTTCGCGCAGCGATCGTTCACAGCCTGAACGTCGACAAGGCGCGGTTTGAGTAACTCGGTCATTTGTGCCGCCATTGATAAACCTCCTGGGATCCTTTACTTCGAGTACAACTCAACCACGAGCGATTCGTTGATTTCCGCTGGCAGGTCGGCGCGATCCGGAATGGCCTTGAAAACGCCTTCCATCTTCTTGCTGTCGACCTCAAGCCATTCCGGGATACCAATCTGCTCGGCAATTGCCAGCGAATCCTGGATCCGGACCTGGGTGCGGGATCTCTCGCGCACGGAAATAACGTCATCCGGCGACACCTGGTATGACGGGATGTTCACCACCCTGCCATTGACCAGTATCGCCTTGTGGCTGACCAGCTGCCGCGCCTCCGACCGGGTGACGCCGAATCCCATCCGGTACACGACGTTGTCCAGCCGCGATTCCAGCAGCTGCAGCAGCAATTCGCCGGTGGCACCTTTTCGGCGGGCCGCTTCCTTGTAGTAGTTCCGGAACTGACGCTCCAGAACGCCGTACATATGCCGCAGCTTCTGCTTTTCGCGAAGCTGGAGACCGTAGTCAGACAGGCGACGCTGACGCGTGTCGCCGCTTTGCTGGCCCGGGGGCTTTTCGAGCTGACACTTGGACTCGAGCGGGCGTGCCCGGCTCTTGAGAAACAGGTCTGTACCCTGGCGCCTGCTCAGCTTGCATTTGGGTCCGATATAACGAGCCATACCTTCGGTGCTCCGGAAACTGTCTTGATTCTTCGGGTCAGACGCGACGGCGCTTGGGCGGTCGGCAGCCGTTATGCGGAATCGGCGTGACGTCTGTGATGTTGGTTATCTTCAGGCCGGCATTGTTGAGCGCGCGGACAGCCGACTCGCGGCCTGGCCCGGGGCCCTTCACCTCGACATCGAGGTTCTGCATGCCGAACTCCTTGACCTTCTCGGCCGCCTTCTCGGAAGCCACCTGGGCGGCAAAAGGCGTGCTCTTGCGCGAGCCCTTGAAGCCGCTTCCGCCAGAGGTTGCCCACGCCAGGGTGTTGCCCTGCCGATCGGTGATGGTGACGATCGTATTGTTGAAGGACGCGTGGATATGCGCGACGCCGTCGACAACCGTCTTCTTGACGCGCTTCTTCGTTTTCTGCTGCTGCTTCGCCATGTACCTTTACCGCCGTGTTATTTGCGAACCATGCGACGAGGACCCTTGCGGGTGCGCGCATTGGTACGCGTACGTTGACCGTTGACCGGAAGACCTCTCCGATGACGCAGGCCCCTGTAGCAGCCGAGATCCATCAGTCGCTTGATGGCCATCGAGCGCTCGCGCCGCAGGTCGCCTTCGACCGCGTAGCGCCCCACCTCGTTGCGCAGCAACTCCAGCTGCTCCTCGGTGAGGTCCTTGATCTTCGCGGACTGCTCAACGCCGGTTGCATCGCAAATCTTGCGCGCCGACGTACGGCCGATTCCGTAGATGTAGGTCAGGGCGATCACGGTGTGCTTGTGATCGGGGATGTTTATTCCGGCTACACGTGCCATCAATCAATTCCTCGAAACGTTCTTCTGGTGCAGGCCTTGTGCTCAGCCCTGGCGCTGCTTGTGCCGCGGGTCCGAGCAGATGACCCGGACAACGCCGTTGCGCTTGATGACCTTGCAGTTCCGGCACATTGGCTTCACTGATGCTCTGACTTTCATTGCTCTGTTTCTCCAGCTAACTGCGTCGCCCGTAACCCTTGAGGTTCGCTTTACGCAGCAGACCCTCGTACTGGTGCGACATCAGATGAGCCTGCACCTGCGCCATGAAATCCATCACGACGACGACGATGATCAACAGCGACGTGCCGCCGAAGTAGAACGGCACGTTGAACTTCAGGATCAGAAATTCTGGTAACAGGCACACGGCGGTGATGTAAACGGCGCCGGCGCCGGTAAGGCGCGTCATCACGCCATCGATATATCGCGCGGTCTGTTCGCCCGGGCGGATGCCGGGGATGAACGCCCCGGACTTCTTCAGGTTGTCGGCGGTTTCACGCGGGTTGAAAACCAGGGCCGTGTAGAAGAAGCAGAAGAAGATGATCGCGGCAGCATACAGCATAACGTACAGCGGCTGTCCGGGCGAGATGGTGGAGGTGATATCGCGCAACCAGCCCATGCCCTCGGCCTGCCCGAACCAGCCACCCAGGGTCGCCGGGAACAGGATGATGCTGGAGGCGAAAATGGGCGGAATCACGCCCGCCATGTTCAGTTTCAGCGGCAGGTGCGTGGACTGGCCCGCATACATCTTGCGCCCGGCCTGCCGTTTGGCGTAGTTGACGGTGATACGCCGCTGACCGCGCTCGACGAACACCACGAACCAGGTCACGCCGACGGCCAGCGCAAACAGTGCGAAGACCATCATCCAGTTGATTTCACCGGTGCGGGCGAGTTCCAGCGTACCGCCAATGGCGCTCGGCAGGCCAGCCACGATCCCGGCAAAGATGATGATCGATATGCCGTTGCCGATGCCTCGCTCGGTGATCTGCTCACCGAGCCACATCAGGAACAGGGTCCCGGTCACCAGGGTTGTGACGGCGGTGATCTTGAACGCCAGGCCGGGGTTGATGACCAGCGACATGGCGCCCGCACTCTGCCCTTCCAGGGCGATGGAAACCCCGATGGCCTGGAAAGTGGCCAGAACCACGGTGCCCCAGCGCGTGTACTGCGTGATTTTCCGCCGGCCGGCCTCGCCCTCCTTCTTCAGCTGCTCGAGCTTCGGATGCACGACGGTCAGCAGCTGCATGATGATGGAGGCCGAGATGTACGGCATGATCCCGAGTGCCACCACGGAGAAGCGCTCCAGGGCCCCACCGGAGAACATGTTGAACATGTCCAGGATCGTGCCGCGCTGCTGGTCGAACAGCTGTGCGAGGGCTGCCGGATTGATACCCGGCACCGGGATGAACGTGGTAATGCGGAACACAGCGAGCGCGCCGATCACGAACAGGATCCGCTGGCGCAGCTCGGTCAGCTTGCCGGCCCCGCCACCACCACCGGCGGCCATCTTGTTGCCAGGGCGAGCCATCAGTCTTCGACCTTGCCCCCGGCGGCTTCAATGGCTTTACGGGCACCGGCGGTCACGCCCACACCCTTGAGGTGCACGGCCTTGTCGATGCTGCCGGACAGGATGACCTTGGCCTTCTCGGCGCGCGCATCCACAATGCCGGCAGCCTTCAACGCTGCCAGGTCTATGGCGCCTTCGAAGCCCGCCAGTTCGCCCAGGCGCACCTCGGCGCGCAGGTTGGCCATGCGCGAGGTGAAACCGAACTTCGGCAGCCGGCGCTGCAGGGGCATCTGGCCGCCTTCAAAGCCGACCTTGTGAAAACCACCACTGCGGGACTTCTGCCCCTTGTGGCCGCGACCACCGGTCTTGCCCAGGCCCGAGCCGATGCCACGGCCGCGACGCTTGCGATTCGTGCGCGCGCCATCGCCGGGCCCGATATCGTTGAGTCTCATCTCAGGCTTCCTCTACGGCCAGCAGGTAGCTGACCTTGTTGATCATGCCGCGATTCTCGGGGGTGTCCTGTACGGCCACTTCGTGCCCGATGCGCCGCAGGCCAAGGCCACGAACGCACTCCCGGTGCCCTTTGACTCGCCCGTGCATGCTTCGCACAAGCTTTACGCGCAGTTGTTTTCCAGCAGTCATGGCTTCAGCTCGTGATGTCTTCTACAGTCTTGCTTCTGCGGGCGGCGACCGTGTCTGCGTCCTGCATGGTCTCCAGGGCGTCGAAGGTGGCACGAACAACGTTCACTGCATTCACGCTGCCCATGCACTTGGCCAGCACGTTCTGCACGCCAAGCACTTCGAAGACCGCGCGCATCGCGCCACCGGCAATGATTCCGGTACCTTCAGAGGCTGGCTGCATGAACACCTTGGCGGCACCGTGCCGGCCGATGGTCGGGTACTGCAGCGTCGCGCCCTTCAGGGGTACGGAAATCATGTTCTTGCGCGCATTCTCCATGGCCTTTTGAATAGCCACCGGTACTTCGCGCGCCTTGCCCCGGCCGAAGCCGACCCGACCCTCACCATCGCCGACCACCGTCAGCGCAGTGAAACCAAAAATTCGGCCGCCCTTGACTACTTTCGCCACGCGGTTCACCGCGATCAGCTTCTCAAGCAGGCCTTCCGGGTTGTCCGCCGGTCCTGAAATTGCCATCCGAATCGCTCCTAAAACTCAAGCCCGTTTTCGCGCGCTGCCTCGGCAAGTGCGCGCATACGGCCGTGATACTTGAAACCAGAGCGGTCGAAGGCCACGCGGGATACGCCCGCCGCCTTGCCACGCTCGGCGATCAGCTTGCCGACCTGGGCAGCCGCCTCGGTGTTGCCGGGATAGCGCACATCGCCCCGCAGTTCCCGATCCAGCGAGGAAGCGCTTGCCACGATGCTTGCGCCGTCGGCGGCAATAATCTGGGCGTAGATGTGACGCGAGGAACGGTGCACCTGCAGGCGCACGGCTTCTTCCTGCTTTATTTTGGCCCGCGTACGCGTAGCACGCTTCAGCCTTGCTGCTTTCTTGTCCATCGCAACCTGTCTCTTTAGGTCTTCTTGGCTTCTTTACGGATGATGCGCTCATTGGCGTAGCGCACACCCTTGCCCTTGTAGGGTTCCGGCGGCCGGTAGGCGCGAATTTCCGCGGCCACCTGGCCCACCTTCTGCTTGTCCACGCCCTTGACGAGGATTTCCGTCGCAGTGGGCGTTTCAATCGTGATGCCTTCCGGCACGTCGTAGTTGACCGGGTGCGAGAAGCCGAGCGTCAGGTTCAGGATCTTGCCCTGGGCCTGGGCGCGATAACCGACCCCGACGATCTGGAGCTTGCGCTCGAATCCCTCGGAAACGCCAAGGACCATGTTGTTCAATACGGCCCGGGACGTCCCGGCAAGCGCCACGGCTTCGCGACTGTCAGAGGTCGGGCTGACCTTGAGCGCATCGTCATCGCGCTGCAGTTCGACCAACGGATGCAGCCGGTGCGCCATGGTGCCGTTCTTGCCCTTGACGGACACGTCCTGCCCCTGGATTTGCACATCCACGCCCTGGGGCAGCGGGATGGGAAGTTTAGCTACGCGAGACATGGACAATCCCTCAGAACACGGTACAGAGAATTTCGCCGCCGATGCCCTGCGTCCGAGCAGCACGGTCGGTCATGAGGCCGCGGGAGGTGGACACAATGGCCACCCCGAGGCCGCCACGAACGGACGGCAGCTCACCATGCGGCCGGTACACGCGCAGACTGGGCTTGCTCACCCGGTCTATCTCCTCGATGACCGGACGCCCGTTGTAGTAACGCAGCTCCACCGTCAAGGTCGGCTTCGGTCCATCCATCTCGGACTGGAAGGACTCGATGTAGCCTTCGGCCTTGAGCACTTCCGCAATGGCCGCCTTCTGCTTTGAGTGCGGCATGCTCACGGTCTTCTTCCGGCTCGACTGGGCGTTGCGGATTCGCGTGATCATGTCGGCAATCGGGTCTTGCATCGTCATTTTGATATCCCCTTTGGCGATCCGACGCCTACCAGCTCGCCTTGACCAGGCCCGGAACATCGCCGCGCATGGCGGCTTCCCGAAGCTTGTTCCGGCTGAGACCGAACTTGCGGTAGTAACCCCGTGGGCGCCCGGTTGTCCTGCAGCGATTGCGCTGGCGGCTCGGGCTCGCGTCACGCGGCTGCTTCTGCAGTTTGAGCATCGCGTCGGTCTTCTCTTCCTCGCTCGCGGTTTCGCTCTTGAGGACATCACGGAGCTCATTACGCCTGGCTGCGTATTTGGCAACCAGCTTCGTGCGCTTCAGTTCGCGATTAATCATGCTCTTCTTGGCCATCGCCGGAATTCCTTAGTGTTCTGCAGTGTGCTGGTATCAGCTGGTGCGCAACGGAAAGTGGAATGCGCGCAACAGGGCCTCGCCTTCCTCGTCGTTCTTTGCCGAGGTGGTAATCGAGATATCCATCCCGCGCAGGGTATCGATCTTGTCGTAGTCGATCTCCGGGAAGATGATCTGCTCCTTCAGGCCCAGTGTGTAGTTGCCGCGACCATCGAATGCACGCGGGCTGAAGCCCCGGAAGTCGCGCTCGCGCGGAATCGCAACATTGATCAGCCGGTCAAGAAACTCGTACATGCGCGCGCGCCGGAGCGTGACTTTGCAGCCGATGGGCCATCCGTCGCGGATCTTGAATCCCGCAATGGACTTGCGCGCCTTCGTGACAATCGGCTTCTGGCCGCTTATCAGGGCCATATCGTTCATGGCGTGGTCGACAATCTTCTTGTCACCCACGGCCTCACCGAGGCCCATGTTCAAGGTGATCTTGAGCACCCGTGGAACCTGCATCGCGCTGGCGTACTTGAACTGCTCCTGCAGCTGCGGCGCCACGGTCTGCTGATAGTATTCTTGCAATCTGGTCATCGTCGTTCCTGCCTCAGACGTCAACGACTTCGCCGTTGGACTTGAAGATGCGAACCTTGCTGCCGTCCTCGAGCACCTTGAAACCCACGCGGTCAGCCTTCTCGGTGCCCGGGTTGTAAAGCGCGATATTGGATACGTGCAGAGGGGTTTCCTTCTCCACGATTCCGCCCGGCGTGCCCAGGTACGGGTTCGGCCGGGTGTGACGCTTTACCATGTTGATGCCTTCGACCAGGACCTTGTCGTTGGTAAGGACCCTGGATACCCGGCCTCGTTTGCCGGCGTCGCGCCCGGTCGTGACGATCACGTCGTCACCCTTTTTTATCTTGCTCATGCCCATCTCAAAGCACCTCCGGCGCGAGCGAAACAATCTTCATGAACTTCTCGGTACGCAGTTCGCGCGTGACCGGCCCGAAGATGCGCGTACCCACAGGCTGCAGCTGCTTGTCGAGCAGCACCGCGGCATTACCGTCGAAGCGGATCAGCGAGCCGTCGGGGCGACGCACACCCTTGCGGGTACGGACCACCACGGCATTGAACACCTCCCCCTTCTTGACCTTGCCGCGCGGAATGGCTTCCTTGACCGTGACCTTGATCACGTCGCCAATGTTCGCGTAGCGGCGGTGCGAGCCACCCAGCACCTTGATGCACATCACACGCCGCGCGCCGCTGTTGTCGGCTGCGTCCAACATCGATTGCATCTGAATCATCGTTCGTTCCTCGTCATCCGGGCCGTGGTCAAACCTGCGGCGCGCGCTCTAAGATTTTGTGCAGCTTCCAGGCCTTGTGCCGGGACAGCGG
>CAYGQN010000118.1:0-10778 GCA_964351795.1 uncultured Gammaproteobacteria bacterium | reverse complement strand
GCAAGACCGCGTTTCAGCTTGGGTTTTTCACTCGCTGATTTCCACCTCGGGCGCCAGCTGGCCACGCTGGCGCTCGTCCAGGCGTACGTCGATAAGCCAGTCGCCGTTGTCGGCCACCCGGTCCGCCACGACGACGCCGCAGCGGTACAGGCGGGCGCGCTCGCCGGCGCACCGCACCGGCACGCGCAGATGGTAGGTACGGGCGTCGCCCCGCGCACGCGCGGCAATGAGCGCCGCCAGCGCCTCGAGCCCCTCGCCGGTGCGCGCCGACACGCCGATGGCGGCCACGGCCCCGGCGCGGCCGGCCGGCGGCACGCCCTGCCCGGCGGCCAGAAGATCCAGCTTGTTGTAGACCTCCACTCTGGGCACGTCCAGCGCGTCGATCTCCGCCACCACTTCCAGCACGTCGTCCATCCGGGCCGCACGCTCGTCGTCGGCCGCATCGATGACATGCAGCAACAGGTCTGATTCGCGCACCTCCTCCAGCGTGGCGTGGAAGGCGGCGACCAGTTCGTGCGGCAGGCGGCTGATGAAGCCGACGGTGTCGCTCAGCACGACGGCGAGGCCGGGGTCGGCCTCCAGGCGCCGGTGCTTGGTATCCAGCGTGGCGAACAACTGGTTGGCGGCGAATTCCTCTGCGCCGGTCAGGGCATTGAACAGGGTGGATTTGCCGGCATTGGTATAGCCCACCAGCGACACCGTGAAACAGTCGCTGCGGCGACGGGAGCGGCGCGACTGGGCCCGCTGGTCGCGGATTTTCTGCAACCGCAGGTGCAGCTGGCGAATGCGCTGGGCGAGCAGGCGCCGGTCGGTCTCGAGCTGGCTCTCACCCGGGCCACGCAGGCCGATGCCACCCTTCTGCCGCTCCAGGTGGGTCCAGCCGCGTACCAGACGCGTCGACAGGTGCTGCAACTGCGCCAGTTCGACCTGCAGCTTGCCCTCATGGGTACGGGCGCGCTGGGCGAAGATGTCCAGAATGAGGCCGGTGCGATCGAGCACGCGGCTCTGCACCAGGCGCTCGAGGTTGCGCTCCTGGGCCGGGCTGAGTTCGTGGTTGACCACCACCAGGTCGGCGCCGTGCTCGGCAACGGCAGTGCGGATCTCCTCGGCCTTGCCGGTGCCCACGAAGTATCGCGGCTCGGGCGTGGCCCGGGCCCCGGTCACGGTGGCGACCGGCTCACCGCCGGCGGCCCGCAGCAGTTCGGAGAATTCGGCCCGATCTTCCTCGAGGTCGCGCCCGCCCATGGCCAATGAAACCAGGACAGCGCGATCGCCTGAGCTGGGACGGTCGAACATGGATCAGCCGCCCGGCCCGGCGGCCGGCACCATGATGCGACGCCACGGTGTTGCCGCCGCGTCGGGCAAAGCCCTTATCAGTGGTGTGCTTATTCGGGCTCCTCGTCGGCGCGCGGCAACTTGACGTTGCGGGCCGGGACAACGGTCGAAATGGCGTGCTTGTACACCATCTGGCTGACAGAGTTTTTCAGCAGGATAACGAACTGATCGAAGGATTCTATCTGCCCCTGCAACTTGATCCCGTTGACCAGGTAGATGGATACCGGGATGTGTTCCTTGCGCAAGGCATTCAGGTACGGCTCCTGCAACGATTGTCCTTTGCTCATTTTCGCCCTCTTTTATTGTTCTGCCCGGCGATTCGGTCGTGCGGTTGCCCGCCTGGTGCCAGCGCCTGCGAGTATATCGGACGGGGCATTTTAACGCAGGTGCAGCACTTCACACTATCCCCTCCCGGCCGAGCAGCGCGAGAGCCCGCTCACAGGTATCGCCGGCGTCGCTGTCGAACCAGTGGGCCTGCGGCTCGCGCCGGAACCAGGTGAGCTGGCGCTTGGCCAGCTGCCGTGTGGCAATGGTGCCGCGAGCGGCCAGCGTGGCAGCGTCGAACTCGCCCTCAAGGTGCTGCCAGGCTTGGCGATAGCCCACGCAGCGCATCGAGGGCAGCGCGGCATGCAGGGCATGGCGCTCGCGCAGGGCCTGCACTTCCTCGACCAGGCCGGCAGCGAGCATGGCCCGGAAGCGGGCCTCGATGCGCGCGTGCAGCACGGCGCGCTCGGCCGGCGCCAGGACGATGCGAACAATATGCCCGGCCGCCGCATCTTCACCACCGCGACACTGCTGGGCCGACAGCGGCCGGCCCGTGAGCTCGTAGACCTCCAGGGCCCGCAACGTGCGCTGGGTATCGTTCGGATGGATGCGCGCGGCCGCCGCCGGGTCCACCGACCGCAGGCGCGCATGCAGCGCGGCCAGGCCGAGCCGGCCGAGCTCGGCCTGCAAGCGCCGGCGCACGTCCGGATTGGCGCCGGGCAGCTCGGACAGGCCCTCGCTGAAGGCCCGGAAGTACAGGCCGGTACCGCCCACCAGCAGCGGCACCCGACCCTGGGCGCGGATGGTCGCCACCGCGGCGTGGGCATCCGCGCGGAACCTGGCCGCCGAGTAGGGTGTATCCGGGTCCACCACGTCGATGAGCGCATGCGGTACAGCGGCCAGAGTGGCGGCATCGGGCTTGGCGGTGCCGATATCCATGCCGCGGTAGACCATGGCCGAGTCCACGCTGATCAGGCCGAAGCGACCCTGTGCTGCCAGGCGCAGCGCTAGCGCGGTCTTGCCGGCCGCGGTCGGACCCATCAGGAAGACCACGCTCATCGCATCAATGGCCCGCGCCGGGCAGCCAGCGCTGCAATTGCGCCGCATCCATCGCCAGCAACCAGGCCGGGCGGCGCGCCGCGGCCAGCGCGCCGCCCACCAGGCGGGCCAGCGAGGCCTCGGCCAGCGCGCTCGCCAGCGCGGCGATGACGGCGCGGTGACTGCCGTGGTCGGCGGCCAGTCCCGCCGCCAGACGCGTGGTATCCACCTCGCCCAGGCAGGCGGGCAGCGAGCGCAACACCCAATCCGTCGGGCCCTGCTGGTCCACCTCCAGGCCGAGGGCCTGCAGGCGCTCCGCAGCGACGGCCTCCAGGCGCAGGCGCTCGGGAAACAACAGCGGCCGGCGGGCGGCGGCGGCGGGATCCTCCAGGCCGGCCAGGCGATCGGCAACCAGGCCGGCAACACCAACCAGCCAGACACTGTCGCCGCGCGCGACGATGGCCCAGGTACCGGCCGGCCGGGCCAGCACGCGTAGTTCGGTCGGCGCCTCGGCGGCAGGCCGGACCGGCAGCGGCGAGGCCGGCCGGTACAACGACCAGTCGCCGCGGCGCTGGCGCACGCCGGGCGCGTCGCCGCGCCCCGGCATGGCGGCCGTGAACGTCGGCGTCGAGGCGCCGGCCTGCGCTCCCGGGCTGACCTGAGCCTCCCCGGCCAGTGCCTGGCGCACGGCGCCCATCAGGAAATCGTGCACGCGGCGCGGCTCGTGGAATCGCACTTCGGTCTTGGCCGGATGCACGTTCACATCGAAACTCGCCGGCGGCAGACGCATCGACAGCACCCAGGCCGGATGGCGATCGCTGCCGAGGCTCTCGCCGTAGGCCCGGCGCACCGCGCGAAGGATCAGCGGATCGCGAATCACCCGGCCGTTGATGCTGAAGAACTGCAGGTCGCTCTGGTTGCGGGCGGCCGTCGCAGGCGCGACATGGCCCTGCACATGCATGCCCTCACTGACAACGTTGACCGGCAGCGCCTGGTCCAGGAAGGCCCCGCCGCAGATCCGGCGCAGCCGCAACCGCCAGGCCTCCTCGTCCTCGCCCTGGCCGGTACGCAGCGCAAGGCGGCCGTTGTGGCGCAATTCCAGGCTCACATCCGGGCGGGCCAGCGCTATGCGCTGCACGAACTGCTGGATGTGATGGAACTCGGTGCGCTCGCTGCGCAGGAACTTGCGCCGTGCCGGGACCCGCTCGAACAGGGCCTGAACCTCGACCATGGTGCCCGGCGTGCGGGCACAGGGCGCCGGCTCGCTCACCCGGCCATCGCCGGCGGACTCCACCGCCCAGCCGACCTCCGCCCCGGCCGCGCGGGAACTCATGCGCAGGCGCGATACCGCGGCGATGCTTGGCAGCGCCTCGCCACGAAAACCCATGCTGCGCATGTTCTGCAGATCATCGAGTTCGCGCAGCTTGCTGGTGCAATGCCGACCCAGCGCCAGCGCCAGATCAGCTGCGGTCAGACCATGGCCGTCATCGCTCACGCGGATGCTGCGGGCACCACCCTGTTCGATGAGGATGTCGATATGCCGGGCACCGGCGTCGAGGCTGTTCTCCACCAGTTCCTTGACCACGGAGGCAGGCCGCTCGACGACTTCACCGGCGGCGATCTGGTTGATCACCTGCTCGGGCAGCTGGCGGATACGCGGGAGCGAGTCGTTCATGGTGGCGCGTGGCGACGGGGCGGCAACGCGGCAAGATACCCGATCAGCCCGGCGCCTGCGCGCCGGCGGCGGGCTCAGGGAATCTCGAGGCGATCGCCTACCTGCAGGCTGTCATCGCTGAGGCTGTTGGCCAGCCGCAGGCTGTCGGTACTCACGCGATAGCGTCGGGCAATGGTCGAGAGTGTCTCGCCCTGGCCCACCTGGTGCTCGCGCGCCGCCAGCAGGGTACCGGGCGGCGGATTCTCCCGGAAATACACGCGGATCCCGTCGCGCAGCGCATGGGCCAGCTTCTCCTGGTAGTTGCCATCGCGCAGGCGCCGCTCCTCCTGCGGGTTGGAGATGAAGGCCGTCTCCACCAGCACTGAGGGGATATCCGGGGATTTCAGCACGGCGAAGCCGGCATGCTGGACGCGCCGCTTGTGCACCTTGCCGAGGCCCGCCAGCTCATCGATCAGGCGAGCCGCCACATCGATGCTCGCTTCCAGCGCGGCGGTCTGCGAGAGGTCCAGCAGTACGGATTTCAGCAGGTCGTCCTTGTCCTGCAGCGTGACACCGCCGACGAAATCGGCCGCGTTCTCGCGCTCGGCCAGCCAGCGGGCGGCCTCGCTGCTGGCGCCGTTCTGCGACAGCACGTAGACCGAGGAGCCGTGCACCCGCGCATCCCGGAACGCGTCCGCGTGGATGGATACGAACAGGTCGGCGCCGCCGGCCCGGGCCCGTTCCATGCGCTGGCGCAAGCCGACGTAGTAATCCCCGTCGCGCACCAGGAAAGCCCGCATGCCATGCTCGGCATTGATCAGGCGCTCCAGGCGCCGGCTGATCGCCAGAACGATGTCCTTCTCGCGGCTGCCGCGACCGCCGATGGCACCCGGATCCTCGCCACCATGCCCGGGGTCGATGGCCACCAGCACCTCCCGGCCCGCCGCCAGGCGCTGCGTGGCGACCGGTGCCGGTGCCGGTGCCGGTTCCGCGGTCACGGCCGGCGCTGCCGGGTCCACCAGGTCGATGACCAGGCGATGACCATACTCGCGGTTGGGTGCCAGCAGACTGTCACGCACCTGGACGGCGCGATGCAGGTCCAGCACCACGCGCAGGTCGCCGTTGCCTCGGGGGGCATGTCGAACCCCGCGCAGCAGCCGGCTGTCGTGTCCGGCCACGCCGATGTCCCCGGCCACGCGGGCATTGCGGATATCGATGACAACCCGGTCCGGGCCGGCCATTCGGAACAGGCGGTAGTCCACCGGGCCGGATACGTCCAGCACCACGCGGGTGTTGTCCGGGGCGGGCCACATCCGCAGCCTCTGGACCTCCGCGGCCCAGCCCGCCGCGGCGGCGAACAGGAGCAACAGTAATGTCAGGGGCTTGAACATCATGAGACGAATTCTGGCTTTTTCGGTGATACGCTTTATTTTTAGCCAGTTACCACCTTTAATTCAAGCATTTCCTGCTAATGGATCCGCCCCGCCTGCCGCCGGCGCGCCAGTGCCGCCCGGGGCTCCCGGCGACGGCAGCCTCGCCAGCAGGGCCCGGCCGGCATCGCTGCCGGCCGCCAGCTGCAGCCGGCGGCCACTGCCGTGCATCTCGATGCGGATCTCGAGATCCGGCGCCGGCAGCAGCCCGGCCGCCTTCGCCGGCCATTCCACCAGGCACAGGGTGTCGCCTCCGAACTGCTCCCGGACACCGAGATACTCCAGCTCCTCCGGGTCGGTGAGCCGGTACAGATCCAGGTGCAGGGCCGCGCCGGCGCTGGTCTCGTAGGGTTCGACAAGCGTATAGGTCGGGCTGCGGACCGCCCCCCTGACTCCCAGCGCCCGCAGCATGGCGCGGGCCAGCGTGGTCTTGCCGGCGCCGAGCGGGCCATCGAGGGTGATGAGCAGGCCGCCCGGTCCAGCGGCGGCCAGGGCCGCCCCCGCCGCCTCCATGGCAGCCTCGTCCGCCAGCTCCAGGGCCCGGCTCACGCCGGGTTGACCAACTGGCGCAGCCGGGGCATCAGGTCCATGGCGAGCATGCCACGCTCGCCTTCCCTGGCAGCATGATCCCCGGCCAGGCCATGCACCAGCGTGCCAAGCGCGGCGGCGACCGACAGTTCGAAGCCCTGGGCCAGCAGCCCGGCAATCACGCCGGTGAGCACGTCGCCCATGCCGCCGCTCGCCATGCCCGGGTTGCCGAAGGGACTGATATAGCAATCCTGTCCGCAGTCCACGATCGTCCCGGCCCCCTTGAGCACGCAGACCCCGCCGAAGCGGCGCTGGATGGCCTGCGCGGCGGCAAAGCGATCCGCCTGCACGGCGGCAGTGGTGGTGTCGAGCAGCCTCGCGGCCTCGCCCGGATGCGGCGTGAGCACCCAGCTCTCGCGCTCCACCGGCGCGGCGGAGATGATGTTCAGGGCGTCCGCATCCACTACCGCCGGCTGGTTGCCGCGCAGTGCGTGCAGCAGCAGTTTGCGCCCCCATTCCCGCCGGCCGAGGCCGGGCCCGATCGCAATCACGGAGGCCGTGGCGAGCAACGGATCAAGCGCCGCCGCGTCGGCCACGCCGCGGACCATGAGCTCCGGGCGCGCGATATTGATCGCACCGGCGTTGTCCGGGTGCGTGGCCACGCTCACCAGTCCGGCCCCGACCCGGCCGGCGGCCTCGGCGGCCATGCGTGCCGCCCCGCTGAAGCCGAGATCGCCGCCGATGACCAGCACGTGGCCGGCGTTGCCCTTGTGCGCCAGGCGCGAACGCGGCCGCAGGAGGGCCGGGATGATGCCCTCGTCGAGCAGCGTCGTAGTTGCCGCCACGGCTTCGAATACCGCCGCCGGTACGCCGAGCGCATCGAAGTGGATACGACCGCAACAGTCCGGCGCCGCACCGGTGTAGAGGCCCTGCTTGCGACCGATGAAGGTGACCGTGGAGTCGGCGCGCACGGCGGTGCCCATCACCCGTCCGCTGTCGGCATTCAGCCCCGAGGGTATGTCCAGGGCCAGCACCGCGCGGCTGCTGTTATTCACGGCGTCGATGATCCGGGCGAGGTCGCCGGATACCTCGCGATCGATGCCGGTGCCGAGCAGGGCGTCGACCACCACGTCGCTGCGCCCGGGCAGCGACTGCTCGAACGGTACCGGTGTGACGCCGGCGGCCTCGGCCAGCGCGGCGTGGTGGCGCGTTGCCTCGCTCATGCGCCCGCGCTCACCCTGCAGGCACAGCGTGACCGCCAGGCCGGCGCGGGCTGCCAGGGTGGCCAGCACGAAGCCATCGCCGCCATTGTTGCCCGCGCCACAGAGCACCAGCAGGCTGTGCGCACGGGGCCAGGCATCGCGGAGCACCGCGAAGGCCGCCTCGCCGGCGCGGCGCATGAGTTCGGCGGCGGGGATGCCCGCCTGCTCGATGGCGATGCGATCCAGTTCCCGCACCTGCTCGGCGCGGTACAGCAGGGCCAGTTGGCTTCGGCTGCGCGGCATGATGGCTCCCGGCGTCGGCGGGGACGCGATCGAGGATGGTCTGCTCATCGATTATAGGAGCGTGGCGGCGCGCCCGGAACGCCCAGCCGGTTCAGATCCGGAACACGTGTTCGCGGTAGTAGCGCAGCTCGGCGATGGACTCGCGGATATCGGCCAGCGCGAGATGTTCGTTCTTCTTCTCCATCGGCGGCAACTGCGGCGCCCAGCGCCGGGCAAGCTCCTTGATGGTGGATACGTCGATGCTGCGATAGTGGAAGAAGGCCTCCAGGGCGGGCATGTAGCGGGCCAGGAAGCGCCGGTCCGTGCCGATGCTGTTGCCACACAGCGGCGAGGTGTTCTCGGGCAGGTAGCGGCGCAGGAAGGCCAGCGTCTGCTGCTCCGCCCCGGCCTCGTCCACCCGGCTGGCCCGCACCCGCGCGGTCAGCCCGGACTCACCATGGTGGCTGGTATTCCACTCGTCCATGGCCGCGAGCACCAGCTCGGGCTGGTGGATGGCAAGCACCGGCCCCTCGGCGAGGATTTCCAGATCGGCACTGGTGACGATGGTGGCAATCTCGATGATGCGCTCGACGTCCGGATTCAGGCCGGTCATCTCGAGATCAATCCACACCAGGTTGTTACTGTCCACGCTCATGAGGGCTCCCGGTCCGGCGCAGTGCCGTAGTCGCGGCGGCTGCTGATGGCGTGTGACAGGGTACTGCCATCCACGTACTCGAGTTCGCCGCCAAGCGGCACACCGTAGGCGATACGGGTGGAACGGATCCCGGACTCGGCGGCCATTTCTGCGATGTAGTGCGCCGTGGCCTCGCCCTCAAGGGTCGTGCCGGTGGCCAGGATCACCTCGCGTATGCCCCCGGCCAGGAAACGCTGCTCCAGCACCGACAGGCCAAGCTCGTCCGGGCCGATGCCATCAATGGGGGACAAGCGCCCCATCAGCACGTAGTAGCGGCCTCGGTAGGCGCCGGACTGCTCCACGGAAACGACGTCCATCGGGCTTTCCACGACGCACAGCAGGGCCTCGTCGCGACGCTCGCTGCGGCAGATGGCGCAGAGCTTGTCCTCGGTGAAATTGCGGCAGGACTCACAGTGCCCGACCCGCTCGATGGCCTCCAGCAGCACCCGGGCCAGCGACTCGCCGCCCTGGCGATCCCGCTCCAGCAGGTGCATGGCGATGCGCTGTGCGGACTTGGGTCCGACGCCCGGCAGGCAGCGCAGGGCCTCGACGAGTTGCTCGATGAGCGACATGCCGTCGTGTCGCCGCCTCAGAAGGGCAGCTTCATCCCGGGGGGCAGCGGCATCCCGGCGGCCATGCCAGCCATTTTCTCCTGGGTTTCCTTCTCGACCCGGCGCACGGCGTCGTTGATGGCCGCGGCCACGAGGTCTTCGAGCATTTCCCGGTCGCTCAGATCAACGCTGTCGTCGATGCTGACCTTGCGGGCGTCGTGCCGGCCGGTCATCGTCACCCGCACCAGGCCGCCACCGGATTCCCCGGTGACCTCCATGTGCGCCAGCTCTTCCTGGGCCTCCTTGAATTTCTCCTGCATCTGCTGCGCCTGGCGCATCAGGTCACCGAGTCCGCCTTTCATGGGTGTCACCTCGTTGTTCGCGGCCCGACCACAGCGCCGGCGACCGCATGCTTTGAAGCCGGTACCGCGATCAGCCCGGCTGTGTATGTTCAATCCTGGCATCGAACCGGCGGCAGATCGCCTGCACGTTCGGATCCTCGGCGATGGCCCTGGCCGCCTCGGCCTCGCGCTCGGCGCGCAGCCGCCGTTGCCTGGCCACCGGCGTTTCCCCCGGCATGCTCGCCACTTCCCGGAAGGCCAGGCGCACGGGCCGGCCAAGCTGGCTGGCCAACACCTCGGCCAGGCGCTGCTCGCGCTCGCGATTGCGCAGCTGCCGGGCCACCGCATCGTGCAGCAGCAGCATCTCGCCGTCGGTCTCACCGGCCAGCAGGCAGTTCTGCGCGAGCTCGCGCACCAGGCCCTGCAGGCCGGGATGCTCGCTGAGCAGGCACCAGTCGACATCCGTTGCGGCCACCGCCATGGCGGCGGCCGGCGCCGACTGCGATGCAGTAGCGGGGGCCGTGGCGGCCGGCGCAACGGTGACGGACACCGCCGGGACGGCAGCGGGCGTTGGCGGGTCCGCGGGCGCCGGATCCCCGGACGCGGGCAACGCCGATGCGGCAGTGTGAGTCGCCGGTGCCGCGGGCGCCGCCGGCGCGGCATCTGCGAAGCCGTCCGGATCGTCGTCCAGCCACGCCGGCATCGCATCATCCAGCGCCGCGGCAGGGGCGAAGTCCGCCGGTGCCGGGCCGGACGCCGGTTCTGCCTGACGCCCCCGCCTCGCCCGTGGCGGCGCGGTAGCAGGTTCAGTCGGTGCCGGCGCTGCGGCCGCGGGCCCGGCACCCAGCAAGGCCGCCCTGGCCGCCGCGGCGCCACTGCGTGGCGCGGCGTTGGCACTGCCGGCACCCAACGCCGCCCGCGCGGCACGCAGGCCACCGGCCGCATCGCCCGCCGGGGCCGGCGGGGAGGTCGTCGTATCGGGTTCCTGCGGCCGGAACACGAGCATGCGCAGCAGGGTCATTTCCAGGCCCAGCCGCGGATTGGGCGCGAGCGGCAGGTCGCGGCGACCGGTGATGGCCGTCTGATACCACAACTGGCAGTCCTCGGCGCTCGCCCGGCCGGCGAGATCAGCGATACGCGCGGCGGTGGCGGAGTCGGCATCGACCGGGGCCGCCTCGCCGAGCGCCTGCACCAGCGCCATGTTCTGCAACACCGCCGACAACTCCACCAGCACGATATCCGCGTCGATGCCAAGCGCGTGCGCGTTGGCGACCAGCGCCAGCGCACCGGCCAGGTCGGCGTTGACCAGGGCCTCGGCAAGGTCCAGCACGCGGCCGCGGTCGATGGTGCCGAGCATGTCCGTTACCGCTGCGGTTTCCACCACCCCGCTGCCGTGGGCGATGTCCTGGTCGAGCAGGCTGAGCGAATCGCGCACGCTGCCAGCGGCGGCGCGGGCCAG